>JAFTEG010000413.1 GCA_017453765.1 Selenomonadaceae bacterium | reverse complement strand
CTTATCCATGTAGCATGGACCAATGCCGCGCTTTGTCGTACCGATTTTATTTTCGCCGCGCAGATTTTCACCGAGTTCGTCACAAAGTTTGTGCCACGGCATAACTACGTGTGCACGATTTGAAAGGCGAATGTTTGAAGTGTCAATGCCGCGACTTTGCATGGCTGAAATTTCTTCAAGAAAAACCTGCGGATCGAAAACCACGCCGTTGGCAATGACGCAAAGAGTATTCTTGCACAAAATTCCCGACGGCAGAAGACGCAATTTATATTCTTCGCCGTTTACGCTTACGGTATGTCCCGCGTTGGAGCCGCCTTGATATCTGACTACGGTATCAGCCTGCGCGGCAAGGTAGTCTACGATTTTGCCCTTGCCTTCGTCGCCCCACTGCGTACCCGTTATTACAACTGTTGACATTTTTATTTTTCCTCCCCGTGTTGTACGTTTTGAGAAAATTTTTTTCGCGGTAATTATCGCATTAAGAATTATTAATTGCAAGAAAAATGCAAGAAAAAAATTCGCACCAACTTTCATCAATGCGAATGCGAGATTATTTTCAACGCGATCCCAAAAGGCGATCCGTCTTAAAAAATTTCGTGACGTTCAATCAGAAATTTTTTAATCTCAAAAATTGTTGTGATTTTGGAGGAACTATTTTACTTTTCAGTGTTAGGAGTAATTTTGAAGTTTCAATGTCACGGCGTCTTAGGGGCTGTTTGTAAAATCAAACTTTATAAAATTTTTTTAACTTGAATTAATCAACAAGCCCTAACTTTTAAAACTTCATTTAACTTTTTTTATTATAAACTCAGCTTAAATCAAAAAATGCAGGGGGGATAAAACGGGTCAGCAAACTTTGAAAAAAACGCGCCGATAATTTTACCAGCGCGAATGTGAGATTATTTTTGACGTGATTCAAAAGGCAATCCGTCCGTTAAAGTTTATTGCTAAAATTGGTCAACGTGATTATAATCCCTTAAAATTGTTGTGATTTTGTAGGGAGATTTTTTTTACATCAAAGCGGTAGGTGTGACGGCAGGATCATCAGTGACAGGCGGCGTCGTTACAAGTTTGCTGCCGGTGCCGTGTTCAATCGGCTCAATCCACGAAGGAAACGTACTTTGCCCGCTTATACCGTCTGTCGGCGTAATTACTTCGTCAAGCGTCGGCGGCTCTTCCAACTCGGTAGTTTCAGATTCTGCAGGAGAACATCCGGTCAGTGATGGGGGCAATTCTTCTTCAGTTGTTTCGCCTTGCGGACGATCGCAGATATAGCCGTTTCCAATAAGTTGCGGAATATTAGAATCTGAGCAGCCGTAAAAATGCACTGACGCAATTTCAATGTCCGTGTCCTTGAGTTTGATAGAAAGATCAAGCGTGTTGAGATTCTCGCCACGCCAAGTTCCACTGTAGGTTTTGTCTGCCGATAACGCAAGGCGAACTGTAGACAAATTTGCACCGTAAATATGCGCGACACTGCCGGCTTGAAAATTTTCAATGATATTCGTGTTGGAGGATTCGCCGAGATTTACGGTAGAGACTTCCCCTGTAAGCGCTACGGTGTTGTTACCGCCTTCTTGAACGTTGAGCATGCCTGAGCCGAGAAAAAACGTCGTGGCTTCAGCGTGAAAAGTTGTAATAACGTCATAGCCGCCTTGCGTCATATTGACAGTCGACATGAAGGCTTCGCCAATCGTGGTGTTGTCGTTTTCCGACGTTCCCATTTTGTACGAAAAGTGAGCTTTGTCATAATAGCTTTCCATTTTCTATTCTCCTCTCCGTGTTAAAAACATACCGACAATTTTTATGATACTTATACATAAGATTTGGCGATCCCCTCCTTTAGACAGAGGGTTAATTCAATTTTGGATTTTAAAGTTTTTTGAGAGATATTTTTGTCCCTCGCGTGCGATTGTAACTTTTCTTAGCAATAATATCAATTTGGTAAATTTATTGAAAAAAAACTGAATTTCCCCCTCAAAGTATGAAAGGCGGCGACTAAATGTTTTTAGCTCAAAAATATGGATTGATTAAATCGAATTACCAATATACCAAAAAAGACATTACAGAAGATGTATTGATATGGCTCCAAGAACTTTTTAAAAGAAATCCTTACGATAGATATGCCACCAGTTTATTCCGGCAAGAGTCTTATTTTATGTTAAATTTTATAGAAGATGAATTGCTTAAGGATGACGGTTTGATAAAGTTGATTTTTCCGCGCGGTATGTATGACCAAAATAATCGGCACTCATATGAAAAAGCAACGGCTTATTTTTTGTTAAATCAGCACTATTCCAAGCTACAAGATATTCAAAAAGATGATACTGTAAAAAAATGCTTATGGACGTTAGGACTGATAAACAATGCCGCTGACTTTGACAGCATAAAAAATACCGCCAAAAAAACTCAATGGCGGCTTTATGCTGATAATCTTTTGAGTCCATGTATTTGGGCAGGCGAAGAGTACGATCCGCAGACAGAAGGTTGCGTTCAAATCGGAATTGAAGTTACAACTTACACCGATTTCAATTACAAGCCTGAACATCAAAAAAAAATAAGAGAGGCGACCTTGATTCATACGTCGAGTATTTGCTGAAAAAAGAGCGCAACACCATGAGCAATTTTAGAAGTTCAAATGCTTTTTGGAATGGAGCCGTCAGATTGACAACACGTAACCAGGCAACACTTATGCAAGAACAAATTTTATCACAAAAAGAATGGAGTTTGTTTTGTTTGGCGTTGGGAATGGATTACAGCGTTTTTAGCAGGTTGATTCTTTTGCAATATAAAAAATTTGGAAATAACGGCGCAGAAACAAGAAGGCTGGCTTTTATCGGTCAAGATGAAGAAAACATGCTGAAAAATTTTCTTATGGATTCACATTGGCGCTTAAGAGACGCTAAACGTGACGTTGGCAACGACAAAGGTCGGTATGCTATTCCGCGCAGAATGATTATTAACGCGAACACAGGGCTTATTGAAAAAGGACTCAGACCTATACTTAGACGGTAGCTTTTAAATTAATTTTGTCGCGCTGATTTTTGAATTTACCAACACGCCCTAATCTCTAATTTTTCATTCTTAATCCTTAATCCATAATCCTTAATCCTCATGCTCCTTGCCATTGGTTGGTACTGCGATTGTAATTGTATCGCCTGCCGTCAGAAAGTTGGAAAATCGACGTGACTTCGGCGGTATTGTGAACATTTAAAAAAGTGCCGGTATTAAAGCCGATAGCTACAACGTCGCCAACAACTTCGGCAGAGGTAATGTCGCTTAAATTCACGTCGTAGAGCGAAATGACGTCGTGCCCTTGATTCGTGTAAACAATATCACTGCCTTCATTTTTGCCGCACCGAAAAGTTTCGGGACCTTCACCGCCGATTAATGTATCTGTGGCAACGCCGGTACCGCCCCATAAAGTTGAAACGCCGCTACCGCCGTAAATTACATTCGGCGCGTCATTTCCCATAAGCGTGTTGTAGCCGGAGCTTGCGCCGCCGTTAATCGTCGTGACGTTGTAATAATTTTGCCCGCTGTCGCCTGCAAGCCAAATGTTATTGCCGGAGCCGCTTACCATGAGTTGACCGGCATTGCTGAAATAAAAAGTTTTAATGTCGCCGCGATAATTCAAACTGGTAGAGGTATTCTGCGCGATTTTCATTTTGTAAATATCTCTGCCGTTGGCGGAAAATAAAATCGGATCGTCGTCGTACGAAGCGCCTTCAGGTTGCAGTTGCATATAATTGCCGTCCGCCATATTGAAGGTGATAGACGCGCTGTCACGATTTATGCTTGACCAATTTACATTTGAAAAATTTACAACGTCCGAATAATTGCTGTCACCGGTACCGAAATTTTTTGCAACGTCCCTTGAGCCGCCCTCGTACCAAAATACGTCGCGCCTTGCACCGCCTTTAAGCGTATTTGCTGAACCGCCGCCGCCCCAAAGTGTCGGGTTGCCGTTGCCGCCGATTATTGAATTGTTTCTTGAATTGCCGGCTATAAAAATGTTGTGGCTGTTATGTTCGGCGTCAATGACTCTTACATCTGCTAAACGTCCCGTCGCATTGTTAAGCCAAATATTATTGTCGTAGTTACTGCCGACTTTCAACGTGTCGCCGTTTATGGTAAGGCGATTTTCTTTGCTTTCACGCCTGCGGTAATCGTCGTAGTAATAGCTATCGCGGTA
Source organism: Selenomonadaceae bacterium (assembly GCA_017453765.1). Lineage (GTDB taxonomy): Bacteria > Bacillota > Negativicutes > Selenomonadales > Selenomonadaceae > Quinella. The sequence continues at coordinate 554 of JAFTEG010000413.1, read as the reverse complement.
ATAATAATCGTCGTAGTAATAGCTTGGATAGTAATAACTGCCGTAGTAGCTCGGATAGTAGTAGCTTGTCGAATAACTCGGATAAGAATAGCTGGGATAAGAATAGCTCGAATAGTAGCTGTCATCGTAGTAATCGTCGTAGTAATAGTCGTCATCGTAATAATCATCGTCGTAGTAATAATAATCGTCGTCATAAATGTAGTAGCTGTGACCAAGTTCGGCATCGTCAGTGATAAGAATTTTTTCTTCCATGATTGAATCCTCCCTTAAAACTAAAAAACCTGCCTTTTGTCGACAGGTTAATTTTATATTTTTCAATTACGGCGTGTCAAACTTTTTGCGAGAAATTTAACGTGAACTGATAAAAGTTTAATTTGTATTTAATGTGAACTACCCCCGCCTATAGAGGCGGAAGCTTCCTGAATCAACGATACCTGCTTCCTTAGTCTTACAGTATCTGCGGGGCTGCTATCCTTAGTCTTACTGCCTCTCATACAGGCTTTACTTCCCGTAGTCCCTACGGTACATTCTTTTTACACCAGCTCCTTTATTGT
>JAFTEG010000412.1 GCA_017453765.1 Selenomonadaceae bacterium | reverse complement strand
TAATAATTTTTAAGGTTTTTAGGATTTACTTTTTCTTTGGCGCAAAGAAAAAGTAACAAAAAGAAACATGTCCGCAGAAGTCGCGTCCGGCGACTTGCGCGGACGGGCGCACGTCCTTGTGCGCCTCTCTATAATTGCGGCTGTTACGTAATTTGCAAAGTACGTAAATTTTAAGTTATTCAACACGCCCTAGTAACTTGTAGCAATTTTTCATTACGCCTTGCGCATTACGCATTAAAAAAGGTTTTTTTTGTTTTACGGCAAAATAAATTGTCGAGGTGAGATTTTTGGCTTTTAAAGATTTACGAGAATTTATAGCGGAACTTGAAAAAAGACATTTACTCAAGCGAATAAAAGTACCGGTCGACGCAGAATTGGAAATCACGGAAATTACGGATCGCGTTTCAAAATTTCGTGACGGTCGCAATGTCGCACTGCTGTTTGAAAATGTACGCGGCTACGATATACCGGTTTTAACAAATATGTTCGGCAGTTATGAAAGAATGGCACTGGCACTCGGCGTTGATAAACTTGACGACGCGGCTAATGACATACGCGAACTTTTAAAACTGCCTTACATTTCGCTGAAAAATCGTATGAGCATCGTCTCAATAATTTCCACCGGCAGTAAAGTCATAAACTTTCCCAAGTACGTGAAAAATGCGCCGTGTCAAGAAGTTGTGGAAGAAAAGCCTAACCTTGACAAAATACCGATTTTAAAATGTTGGCCGCAAGACGGCGGCGCGTTCGTCACGTTGCCTTTGGTGTTTACAAAAAATCCGCGTACCGGCAAGCGCAATGTCGGCATGTACCGCTTGCAAAAATATGACTCGACGACTACCGGAATGCATTGGCACATACATAAAAACGGCGCTGAAAATTTTCGTGACGCGCAGGCTGACGGTCAAGACAAAATCGAAGTTGCCGTCGCGATTGGCACCGACCCAGCCGTAACTTACGCCGCAACCGCACCACTGCCGCGTGACGTTGACGAAATGGTTTTCGCCGGCTTTCTGCGTCATAAATCGGTGGAGCTTACGAAGTGCAAGACGGTTGACTTGGAAGTACCCGCCACTGCCGAATTTATTTTGGAAGGCTACGTGCTGACGGAAGAATTGCGGCGCGAAGGTCCCTTTGGAGATCATACCGGTTACTACTCCCTTGCCGACGATTATCCCGTATTTCACGTGACTTGTATCACGCACAGAAAAAATCCGATTTACGCCGCGACGATTGTCGGCAAGCCGCCTATGGAAGATTGTTACATGGCTAAGGCTACGGAGCGAATTTTTCTGCCGCTGTTGCAACAGGTTATCCCTGAAATTATCGATATCAATATGCCGCTGGAAGGCGTCTTTCATGACTGCATAATTGTTTCAATAAAAAAAAGCTACCCGATGCAGGCGCGAAAGGTTATGCACGCGCTGTGGGGCATGGGACAGATGATGAACGTGAAATTAATTGTCGTCGTCGATTCGCACGTCAACGTGCAGGATTTAAGCGAAGTTGCGTGGCGCGTATTTAATAACATTGACGCGGAGCATGATTTGGAAATTGTTCACGGTCCGCTTGACGTGCTGGATCACTCGTCACCAATGGCGAAGTGGGGTGCAAAACTCGGCATTGACGCTACAAAGACGTGGAAGGAAGAAGGTCACCTGCGCGAATGGCCGGACGAAATTACCATGACGCAATCTGTTAAAGACCGAATCAATTTTATTTGGCGTTCACTGGAACTGGATTAATTAATGCGTAGTGCGTAATGCGTAATGAAAAATTGCTACCAGCTAAGAGCTACTCGCTACCCTGACTAAAAGCGCCTTCAAAAAAAGTATTTATAAATTTTTGTCGCGCGTCCTCCGCATTTTTTTTCACGGCGTCAGAAAAAATTTCTCTGCTTGATACAAGTGCCTCATTGGCGTCTTTGTGTTCGCCGTAAATATTTTTGGCAATGTAGTTAAAAAAGCCGAAGTTGTTTAAAAGTTGCCGAAGTGTCCGCGTCGTTGAACGTCCGCCTTTGTCATTGTCAAGCGCCAACACAAAGATTGTAGGCAGGAAATTTTCCATCTGCGGTTGGCGTTGCAACAGGATATCAATCAGCTTTTTGTAGTTTGAAATACTTCCCAGAGCTATGGCTGAAAATCCGATTTCATAAAAGCTCATGGCGTCAAATTCGCCCTCAACTATAAAGACCAACTCCGAATTTAAAGCGTCCGTGTTAAAAATCTGCGCGGGACCGACTTTTTGTTTGGAGTATTTTTTATCGCGTTCACTTAAATTTTTCGTCACGTCACGCGCAAGGTAGCTGTACTGACTCGTGGGAATGATTAGGCGCGGACTTTCCGGCGCATTCGGTATTTTTGGGTGATGCCAATCCTTTACAAAACCTAAGGTGAATTTATGCGCCGTCTTCCATGACAAACCGCGCGTCAAGTGATAATCGGTGAGATCCAAATTTTTTGCGGCGTCGGTAAAAAATTGCGTCTGATCTTCAAGCGTCTCATCTCTTCTTTCGGCAGAAAAAATTTGCGGCAGGTTTTCGTATGACGGCTGATAATCTTCATTTACGATAAAAATGCCGTTATTTAAAAGTGTTCGATTCACGTACTTTTTATCGCGCTCGTCGGCAAGGTTGAAAATCACTGCCAAAACCTGCGCGGCGTCACGGTAACTGCAATTATTCTCCTGCGCCTTCAATGCTATTAAATCGCCGTTAAAGCCGCACTTAAAACAATGTACACGCGCCGTACCTTGAATGAATGTCACGCCGTCGCCGGTGTCGCCACTGCCGTTACCGCAAATTGGACATACAAAGCCGCGTCCCTGCCTGTCAGGGCGAAACAGTGAAAAGACTCGCCGTGCCGCCTCTTCACGAATTTTTTGGTAATCCATTTATTCACCTCCGCAAAAAAATTTTATGGTTAATCATATACAAATTTTCTATTCGCGAATATCTTTTGTCAGTTCATCCCATTGGTCGCTGAAACATTCTCTTAAAAGTTGTTCAGTCTTTTTATGGTAAACAATTTTTTTCAAGCCGGTGCAACCGTAAAATGCCCTTTCGCCGATTAAAGTCAAGCTGTTTGGTATTTTTATCTCAGTCAAGCTTGTACAATCTAAAAATGCATATTCGCCGATTGATGTCACGCTGTCTGGTATTTTTATCTCAGTCAAGCCGGTGCAACCGTAAAATGCCCAAGCACCGATATAAGTCACGCCGTCTGGTATTTTTATCTCTTTCAAGCCGGTACAATTTGAAAATGCAGATTCGCCGATTGATGTCACGCTGTCGGGCAAGTACACGCCTTCTAAACTTTCGCAGTTGGCAAATGCACGGGAGCCGATTGAAGTCACGCTGTCGGGCAAATGTACTTCTTTTAAGTTCCCACAACCACTAAAGGTATTATCGCCTATATATTTCAAGCCTTCAGGCAAATGTACTTCCTTCAAATTTATACACTTGCTAAATACGCCGTCGATTTTAGTCACGCTGTCCGGCAAGTACACTTCTTCCAAGTTGTAGCAATAACTAAATGCATATCTACCTATTTCAGTGACGCTGTCCGGCAAGTACACGCCTTCTAAACTTTCGCACTCTGTAAATGCATATTCGCCGATAAAAGTTAAACCTTCGGACCAGCGTATCTCCTCTAAGCTACTACAATCACGAAATGCATCTCTGCTAATTGCAATCAAGCTGTCGGGCAAATATATTTCTCTCAATCTTTTACAGCCTTGAAATGCACTTTCGCCGATTGAAGTCACACTGTCCGAAAAAACTACATGTTTCAAGTTATCCCAGTCTCTGAACTCTTCGTAACCGATTTCAGTCACGCCGTCTTTAATGATAAGCTGACCTGTAGCCTCGTTGTAGTGATATCTTTCGTTTTCCATTTACTTCACCTCTACAAAAATTTTATAAGCTTTTATGCGCCGCGTCAATCACGGCGTTTATTTTTTCGTCAAAATTTATCTCTACCGCGTCAAGATTCTTGCTTAGAAAGGTTAGGTACTCGATATTGCCTTCGGGACCTTTTATCGGCGAAAAATCCAGCCCGCAAACTTTGAACTGCAAATTCTGCGCGCAGGTTAAAACGTAGCTCAAAACTTCGGCGTGAACTTT
>JAFTEG010000411.1 GCA_017453765.1 Selenomonadaceae bacterium | reverse complement strand
TTCTTAATTCATTACGCATTATAAAAAATTTTTCTGCGCGTCGACGTGAAGAATATTTGGTGATATAATAGGCGAAAATTTTTAAGGAGGCGGAGTTTTGCAAAGACAAAAAACTTTGAAAAGTTCAATCGAAAAACGCGGCGTCGGCTTACATTCCGGCGTTGAAGTGCGATTGAAACTTAAACCCGGCGAAGTTGGCGAAGGTATAATTTTTGTCCGCAAAGACTTGCAAGGTCAACCAAAAATTCATGCTACGGCGGCTAACGTCACGTCAACACTGCGCGCCACGACGATTGAGGAAAACGGCGTAAAGGTTTTTACCATTGAACACTTAATGAGTGCGCTGAACGCCTGCGGCATCGACAACTGCCGAATTGAATTGGACGCGGAAGAACCGCCCGTACTAGGCGGCAACTCCATAGATTTTTTTGAAATGATTCAATCTGTCGGCGTTGTCGAGCAGTCTGAAAATCGCCGCGACATTCGCCTTGAAAAAATTTATCGCGCAGATTCGGACGACGGCAAAAAATTTATAATCGCCCTGCCTTATGACGGTTTCCGTGTAAGTTTTACGTCAATCAATCCGCACCCTTTGATAGGCATTCAGTACGCAGATTTTGAAATTACGCCTGACGTTTACAAAAATGAAATTGCGCCTGCGCGTACGATAGCTTATGAAAAAGAAGTTGACGCCCTTCGCAAAATGGGATTGGGTCTCGGCGGCACGATTGAAAATGTTATCGTCTACAACGACGAAGGCTGGCTTAATCCGCTGAAATATCCCAATGAACTTGTGCGACATAAAATTTTGGACGTTATCGGCGATATGAGGCTGGCAGGAATTTTTAACTGTCACATAATCGCGGCGGCGTCCGGTCACGCGCTTAATACAAAACTTGCGAAAAACATTTATGAAGACTTTAACTAAATCACTATCGATCTATCGATCAATCGATCCATCGATCTAAAAGGGGAGATTAAAAATGGTATTGGACATTGAAGAAATTATGAAGATACTCCCGCACCGTCCGCCAATGTTACTTGTCGACAGAATTTTGGAAATAGATCCTTTTAAATCGGCGACGGGCTTAAAAAATGTTACAATGAATGAGCCGCAATTTGCAGGACATTTTCCCGGTCACCCCATAATGCCGGGCGTGTTGCAACTTGAGGCAATGGCGCAGGTTGGCGGCGTTGCAATGCTTTATCCCGAAGAGCATCGCGGCAAAATTGCGCTGTTCGGCGGCATGGACAATATAAAATTTAAAAAGCCGGTTGTACCCGGCGACACTTTAATTACGCGTGCAGAAATTGTAAAAGTTCGCGGTGACTTCGGTGTACTTCATGCAGACGGTTATGTTGACGACAAACTTGTTTCCTCTGCCGATTTTAAATTCGCTTTGAAACGCGGCGAAGAAATGTTCAGTTTAGCCGGTAAGGAGTAGGGAAGAGGGAGTAGGGATTAATTAAGAATTAAGAATTAAGAATGCAGAATTACAACCACTCACTAAGTACTACTCACTATTCACTATTCACTATTCACT
>JAFTEG010000410.1 GCA_017453765.1 Selenomonadaceae bacterium | reverse complement strand
TAAGGAGCAGGATTCTGAACTGCGCGAAAACAAAGAGGAAACCGGTTTTGCCGACGTCTTTAAAATTTTGGCGCAAAACGATCAGCTTATGTGGATTGCACTCACCTACTTAATTTTCGGTCTTGGTCAAAATATCGTAAACAACTTCAATCTGTACTACTTCACTTACATTCTCGGCGACTCGACGCAGATTTCATTCTTAGGCGTCATCAACGTTATAATCGGTTTAGCGGCGGTTGCACTCTTCCCAACTTTAACGGCAAAATTCAGCCGCAGAGGTTTATTCTTTGTGTCAATCAGCATTATGATTATTGCGCTGGTACTGTACGCATTCGCGGGACAAAGCGTCACCATGACTTTGCTTGCGGCGGGACTTTTCGCACTTCCTCAACCGTTAATCTTCTTGGTAGTTTTAATGACAATCACCGACACCGTTGAATACGGACAATTAAAACTCGGTCACCGCGACGAGGCATTGGTACTTTGCGTGCGTCCGCTGATTGATAAACTTGCCGGCGCCGTGACAAGTGCAATGGTCGGCTACACGGCAGTTTGGGTAGGTATGACTGCAGGCGCTACCGCTGATTCAATTTCGCCGGAAGGCATTTTCAATTTCAAGCTGATTATGTTTGCCGCGCCTATTGCTTTAATTGCCATTGCGGGACTTTTCTACCGCTCTAAAGTTAAACTCACCGAAGAAGAACACGAACGCATTGTTAAAGAGCTCGAAAAGAAATGGGCTGATATGAATAAATAATAATTTAGGTAAGCGTTAAATTTGATTGGGAGGTTTCGGCATGCAGATTTTTGAAGATATGCAAAAAGTTTTTAAAGACAAATTCGGTCAAGACGCCGCGCAAAAATACTTTTCACCCGGCCGCGTAAACACACTGGGGGAACATGTGGATTACAGTGGGGGCAATGTTTTTCCGTGTGCAATTTCGCTTGGCACTTATGCGCTTGTTTCGCCGCGTACTGACAATAAAACGCGCGTCTACTCCATGAATTTGGCGGACAAAGGCGTTATCGAATTTGACATGCACGGCTTGAAATATAATGCCGCGTACGATTGGGCGAATTACGTCGCCGGTACGATTGCAACGCTTGAACAGGCGGGCCACAGCGCGGCAAACGGCTTTGACATTGTGATTTACGGTACATTGCCTGCCGGTGCAGGTTTAAGTTCCTCCGCGTCGCTGGAAGTTTTAACCGCCGTCATTTTGAACGAAAACTTTAATTTCGGCATTGACATGATTGAAATGGTTAAACTTTCACAGAAGGCGGAAAATGAATTTGTCGGTATGAACTGCGGCATTATGGATCAATTCGCCGTTGGTATGGGCAAGAAGGACTGCGCGATACTGCTTGACTGCAACACGCTGAAATATCGCTACAGCCCGATTAAGCTCGGTGACGCGTCCATTGTCATTACCAACACGAATAAGCCGCACTCTCTCGTGACGTCAGCTTACAATGAACGCCGCAAGGAATGTGAAAACGCGTTGAGAGATTTGCAGACGGTCAAGCCGGAATTGAAGGCGCTTTGCGAATTGACGAATGAAGAGTTTGACGAAATTTCAAGTGCAATTAAAGATCCCATTGAAAAACTGCGCGCGCGTCATGCAGTTCGTGAAAATCAGCGTACGTTGGAAGGCGTGAAGGCGCTTGAGGCAAATGACCTTGAAAAATTCGGACAGCTTATGCACGATTCGCACGTTTCGCTTTGTGAAGATTACGACGTTACCGGCGTGGAGCTTGACACTTTGGCGGAGCTTGCATGGACGGTGAAAGGCTGTATCGGTTCACGTATGACCGGCGCGGGATTCGGCGGCTCGACAGTCAGCATTGTGAAAAATGCGGCGATTGAAGATTTTAAAAAGACGCTTGAAAACGGCTACACGAAAAAAATCGGCTACGCGCCCAGTTTCTATGTTGCCGACGTTTCCGACGGAACACATATGATTAGGGGCTAGGTGTTAGGGGCTAGGTTCTAGGGGCTAGTTTTTTACTAATCCCTACTCCCTAACTC
>JAFTEG010000409.1 GCA_017453765.1 Selenomonadaceae bacterium | reverse complement strand
GAAATCGCGTCCGGCGATTTGCGCGGACGGGCGCACGTCCTTGTGCGCCCCGCCATAATTGCGGCGTTTACTAAATTTGCAACGTTTTTTGACTTATTCAACAGCCCCTAGCTAAACAAAGGAGTTGGTTTAAATTGAAAAAGATTTTTGCCGTCTTGGCAGTACTGCTTGCCTGCATAAACTTAACCGGTTGCGGCGGTACCGGACAAAATGACAAAAACAAAAATGAAGTTTACGTCTACACGTGGGGCGATTACATAAACCCCGAAACGCTGAAACTTTTTGAGAAGGAAACCGGCATTCACGTCGTGCTGGATACCTTCGACACGAACGAAAGTATGTACCCGCGTGTTTCGGAAGGCGCCGTGCATTATGACGTAATTTGTCCGTCCGATTACATGATTCAAAAGATGATTGACAACAATTTACTTCAGCCGCTTGACTTCAATAAACTGCCGGAGGCTAAGAAAAATATCGGCGAACAGTTTTTTAAGCAGTCGAAATACTTTGACCCCGAAAATAAATATTCCGTGCCGTACGCATGGGGAACCGTCGGCATTATGTATAACAAAAAGGTTGTGACAGACCCCGTTGACAGCTGGCAGATTTTGTGGAATGAAAAGTACAAAGACAAAATTTTAATGCAGGATTCGCCGCGTGATGCGCTTATGGTGCCGCTTAAAATTATGGGACGCAGTCTCAATGAAACCGATAAAGCTCAACTTGAAAGAGCTAAAGAAATGTTGGTTCAGCAAAAGCCCCTTGTTCAAGCTTACGTGGTTGACGAAGTTAAAGACAAAATGATTTCCGGCGAAGCGGCGATGGGCGTAGTATTTTCCGGTGAAGCGCTGATGATTATGGAGGCTAATCCTGATACTGATTTTGCCATTCCGAAAGAGGGTACAAACTTTTGGATTGACAGCTGGGTAATTGCGAAGGACGCGCAGAATGTTGACAACGCGCATAAGTTCATTGACTTTATGTGCCGCCCCGACATTGCCGTAATGAACTTTGACCATCTCGGTTATTCCACGCCTAACATTGCCGTACGCGATTTGGAAGAGAATGAAGAGTATAAAAATTCGCCGGTAGCCTTCCCTGACCCCGCGACGTACGAGAATCAAGAGACTTACAAATATCTCGGCAACGACATGGACAGCTATTACAATCGCCTTTGGATGCAGGTTAAAACTGCCGATGAATAAATTTTAGCGTGAAGTTAAAAATTCAGACGTCACTGTAAATTTTAAATGTAAATGTAAATTTTAGCGTGACGGTAAATTTCAGACGTGACTGTAAATTTTAGACATGACTTGTAAATAAAAAAAAAGCGTGTTAAAATTTTGACACGTTTAATTTTTTTTGAGAGATTGACTCTCGGAAGGGAGTTTTTAATATTGTTTGGTATGTCAACCAGCGTCGGAATAGATTTAGGCACGGCGAATGTCTTGGTTTACGTGAAGGGCAAGGGAATAGTTTTGCGTGAACCGTCCGTAGTTACGATAAACAAAGAGGACGATTCGATATTGGCGATAGGCGAAGAGGCGCGGGAAATGATTGGACGCACGCCCGGAAATATCGTGGCGATAAGACCACTGCGCGACGGCGTCATTGCCGATTACGATATGACCGAAGCAATGATACGCCATTTTCTTGAAAAAGTAGTGGGACGTTCATTTTTATTCAGACCGCGTGTAATGATCTGCGTACCTACCGGCGTGACGGTTGTAGAAAAGCGTGCGGTACAAGAGGCGGCGGAACAGGCAGGCGCGAAAACTGCAGAGTTGATTGAAGAGCCGATAGCGGCGGCGCTCGGTGCAGGGATAGACATTTCAGAGCCGATAGGTTCAATGGTAGTCGACATAGGCGGCGGTACGTGCGACATTGCGGTAATTTCACTCGGCGGCATTGTGTCCGGCGACAGCCTTCGCATTGCAGGTAACCAGTTCGACAGCGACATTGAAGCGTTTATCAAAAAGCGCCACAGCTTAATGATAGGTGAACGTACCGCAGAAAATATTAAAACCGAAATTGGCGCGGCTTATCCCGATGCACGCAGAGAAAAGATGAGTGTCAGAGGACGCGATGTTGTCACGGGCTTGCCGAAAACCGTTGAAGTTACGACGGACGAAATTGTTGAGGCGCTTAGTGATTCAATCGGCAAAATTATTTCCAGCGTGCGAAAAGTGCTTGAGGGTACGCCGCCGGAGCTTGCCGCTGATATCATTGACAGGGGAATTGTTTTGACAGGCGGCGGCGCCATGCTTTACGGTTTGGCGGAACTTATTCGCAAGGAAACGAATATCCCCGCCACCGTTGCCGATGACCCGTTGAGTTGCGTGGCACTCGGTACCGGTAAGGCGCTTGAAGGCTCAAAGAATTAAAATTTTGCATGGTTTTAACAGTTAGAATTTTAAAGGCTCCAAGAATTAAAATTTTGTAAACGAAAACTTTTTCTGCCGCGCGGCAGATTTTTTTATTTAGGGAGGAATTTTTTTGGTTGAACTCTTAGCTCCGGCAGGTAACTTCGACGCACTCAAAGCCGCCGTGAACGCAGGTGCCGACGCCGTGTACTTGGCAGGTGAAAGTTTCGGCGCCCGTGCCTACGCGCAAAATTTTTCTCGCGCAGATTTAGCCGACGCCGTGAAATTTGCACATCTGCGCGGCGTTAAAATTCACGTCACCGCCAATACCATTTTGGCTGATGATGAGCTTGAAAATTTTGCCGACTACATAAAATTTCTACGCAGTATAAATGTCGACGCCGTACTTGTTCAAGATTTAGGCGCGGCAAAAATTATTCGCACCGTTGCGCCTGAACTTGCCCTGCACGCCTCCACTCAAATGACGATTCATAACCTCGACGGCGTGAAATTTTTAGAGACGCTTGGTTTCAGCCGCGTAGTTTTAAGCCGCGAACTTTCATTAGCCGAAATTGAACACATTGCAAAAAATTCTGCGATTGAGACGGAAATTTTTATTCACGGCGCAATTTGTATTTGTTATTCCGGTCAATGCCTTATGAGCAGTATGATCGGCGGCAGGTCGGGAAATCGCGGGCGTTGTGCGCAACCTTGCCGCCTGCCTTACAAATTGGTTGACGCCGCCGGTAAAAATCTTCTCGACAATTCCGTAGGCGAATACCTTTTGAGTCCGAAGGATTTTAATACGCTTAATCTTCTGCCGCAGATTATTTCAGCCGGTGTTGATTCGCTTAAAATTGAAGGCAGAATGAAACGTCCCGAATACGTAGCCACCGTTGTTAAAGTGTATCGTGAAAATTTAGGGAAGAGGGAAGAGGGAAGAGGGAACAGAGAAGAGGGATTAGGGAACAGAGAGTTGGCGCAGATTTTTAACCGTGACTTCACAACCGCGTATCTTGAAAAGAATCAGGGCAGAAATTTTATCAGCGACAAACGTCCCAACAATCGCGGCGTTTTAATCGGACGTGTGGTGAAAATTGCCGATAATAAAATCACGCTTAAAACTACTGAAAAAATTTCGGCAGGCGACCAACTGGAAATTTGGGTTAAAGTCGGCGGACGCGTTACCTTTACCGTAGAAAATTTTGTAACGGCAGGTGACCTTTGCACGATTGAAACTAAAAATCTGCGCGGCGTTAAACTGCACGACAGGGCTTTTAAAATTTTTGACGCAAGCCTTGACGCGGAGGCTAAAAAATATTTCAACGGCGAATATCAGCGTAAGATTTTTGTAGACGCGAATGTTACGGCGAAACTGAATCAGCCGCTGACTTTGACTTTTACCGACGTTGACGGCAACACGGCTGCGGCGTCGACTGACTTCATTGCGGAAGTTGCCAAAAATCGTCCGCTTAACCTTGACACGTTGCAAAAACAAATCGGCAGGCTCGGCAATTCGGTTTTCGCGCTACGCAGTCTTAATGCCGATATCGACGAAAATATTATGGTGCCGATTAGCGAATTGAATGACGTACGCCGCAAAGTTACCGACGCGCTGGAGTCAATGCGTAATGCGCAAGGCGTAATGCGTAATGATTTTAGCTACAAGCTACCGACTAAAACTCACAATTTATCGTCTAACGGCTACAAGCTAACCGCTACCGTTGTACAAACTGATACGCTTGAAAAAATTTCTGCCGCACTGAAAAGCGGTGCCGACGCTATAATTTATGGCGGTGAGAATTTTTGTAACCGCGTTGTCACTGCCGCAGAATTAAAAAAAGCCGTCGAACTTGTACGCTCTCACGGCAAGGAAATTTATTTGGCGACGCCGCGCATTGTTCGCGAAAGTGAACTTGCCGCCCTCGAAAAAACTTTCTCCGCCGAAGTCGACGCGATTTATATTCACAACCTCGCGACGCTCAGCCTTGCCAAGAAAATTTCCAACGCGCCGATTCGCTCCGACTTTTCCCTGCACGTCTTCAACCTTGAGACGATTAACTTTCTAAAAAATCTCGGCGTCGAAGG
>JAFTEG010000408.1 GCA_017453765.1 Selenomonadaceae bacterium | reverse complement strand
TTTCAGCCTATGAAGACTTCTCCTTTCTTCGCTAATTTTTTCATAAGTATACACAAAGGTTACATTTAGGTCAACCTAAAAAGTGCGATTCATCCCGCCGCCTATAGAGGCGGGGGAATTCTCGCGTAATCTGGTTAAAATTATATTGAGCGACGTGCGTCATCTCATGCGCCAGCAGTACCGCTAAATGGTAAGGATCATAATCATAATGTAAATTATCCTCTGTTACTTTGGTCGCTGCTCTTTCCGGTGCAAGATTAACCCGAATTCCTTTGCTATTCGTTACAGCTCCTCTGTCGCTTTCAGTATTGTATTCAAAACCGAAGTCTATTTCCTCTCCGTTAAAATCAACATTGTAAGTGTCTTCGACAAGCTTAGCGGCGTCTTTGAGCCACCACGAATAAGCGCCTTTAATTACAAGTTGTTCATTAGGCACGAGATTGTTTTTTGTCTCATCTGAAAGAGTCGCACCGGTTTCTTTAATATCAGATAAATCAAGAATATTGACGGTCAAGCCGTTGGCGTCAAAAGTTGTGTCGGCAGGATAAACAGCATCGCCTTCTTGCGGAAGTAAATCTTTATAAGTTTTGTTGTCGTAAAGGTAGTAGCCGCGATTTGAATTGAATGTGCCGTTGTTTTGATTGGTAATGCCGCAGTACTCGCTCATAAACTTTTCCGCGCTACCGCCGTCGCCCGAATTGGCTTTTGCGCAATCGGAAACCATGTTGTCGATAACGTCTTGAAGGCTGTCAAACTTCGTGCTGACTTTAATCGCCTCGTCAATTTTCGCCGTGCCGGTCTTTACACTGCCGGACAAAGCCTTAGTGAAATTTTTCATGACGGCCTGTTCAATTTTTGTAGACAAATTAATTCGCCCCTTTCAAAAAAACTTGAACCTAAAAAAACTTAAACTTAAAAACTTAAACTAAAACATTAAAATTTAATTCAACTGTAATTTTACACTAAATAAATTTTAATCTGGTGGGGGTGAGAAAATTTTAGTCAAATGAAATCATTAAAATAAAAACTGCCGATTCAACTAAACGTTTAATTTAGGCGCATTATAACACGGCAAAGGGGGGGGTAGTCAAGCAAAGTAACCTTTGATTTTCTGAAAATTTTCCGCTGACAAAAAGCGTTTTGGCGGCGTCGAATTTAACTTTGCAAATTGGGTAAAATGTCACGCCGCCGCGATTAACGGTGACTTCTGTAGCGGCAGGAACAAATTTTGAGTCTGCGCTGTTGCTGTAAATGAACATGTTCGCGCCGCTGATAATCAGCGTTACACTGCCGGTGCTCCAAAGTTTCAAGCCGCTTGCCTAAATATTTTGCATAGAACTTATCGTCGGTAGTATCGTCGTCGTAGAGTATTGGAGGCATCTCTTCTGCGTAATGGATTATGATATCAGATTCTTCACCGCCATAAATGGATTCCCTACCTGTTCCTTTGGTAATTTTCACATTGTCACATCTATTGTGAATGACGTCATCGTCGGAGCCGGCATAAATCATAGTATAATGAATATTGTCATCGAAAATTTCAAAAAAATTTTTCCAAAACTGATAGTAAGAAATGGTCTCGTCGCCGGAATTGGACGTGTGGGCATATTCGGTTTCAGACTGAACCGTTTCTGTCGTCGCATGTGTAGAAGCAGTCTTAGAGGTTTTACTCGACATTTGTTTAATTAGATAGCGTAATAAAATATAACCTGCCGCATAGGGTCTTTTATCATTGTCATTAGCATCGAAAACGGTATCGTTGCCGTCCTGTTCGGAAACTGTAGCCATATTCTTTCGCCCCTTTCAAAAAACCTGAACTTTAATTTCAACTCCAATTTTAAACGAAGTAAATTTTAAGTCGGAGGGGGGGAGATTTACCGCAACAAAAAAACTGCCGCATTGTTTAATGCCGCAGTTAATTTTTTTCGCCGCGTATATTAAAATCTGCGCGCAGATTTTTTACTTAAGTTTGAATCTTCTTCGCGCAGTTTAAATTTTATGAAGTAGCCGTGCGTCGTAAAATTATTTTCCGGTTAAACGATTCGCGCAGGCGTTGAACTCGTGAATAATTTTTTCTTCGTCAAGTGTCTTAAGTTCGCGATTCTGCATTAAAATTTTTCCGTCAACAATAACGGTATCGGCGGAAGAAGAATTAGCCGAGTAAACTAAGAGTGAGACGGGATTGTAAGCAGGTTGCCATTCGGCGCCGCTCATATTCCATAGCACGATATCAGCCTTGTAACCTTCCTTAATGCGTCCGACATTTTTAAAACCAATAGCCTTCGCACCTTCTGCTGTACCCATTTGCAAAATCTGCGCGGCGGGCAGTGCCAACGGGTCAAGCGTTGCAACTTTGGCAAGGAACGTGGCAAGGCGAATTTCTTCCAACATGTCAAGGTTATTGTTGCTGGACGCGCCGTCAGTGCCGATAGCTACGGTAAGTCCCGCGTCAATCATTTTCATCACGGGAGCAATGCCGCTTGCCAACTTCATATTGCTTGTGGGATTGTGAGCAACACGAACATTTTTGGACTGCATAATTTCAATTTCGTGATCGCTTAAATGCACGCAATGCGCCGCCAAAAATCCCAAGTCAAGCAAACCGGTTTCTTCTACAACTTCAAAGGGACGCTTGCCGTAATCTTTTATACAGCCGTTAATTTCGTCAAGCGTTTCATTCATATGCATATGAATTTCAGCGCCGAGACTTCTTGCGACGTCAGCAATTTTACGTAAAAAGTCAGGCGGACAAGTGTAAATTGCGTGCGGACCGAACATAACTTTAATACGTCCGTCAGCCGCGCCGTTAAAATTTTTAAAAAGTTCAATGTTTGTTTGAAGTTTTTCTTCGCCGTTAAAAATACCGATAATGCCGCGACAAAGTGAGCCGCGCAGTCCCGATTCTTCAGTAACCTTTGCAACTTCCTCCATATTGGGACCGTACATATCCATAAACGCCGTAGTGCCGCCTTTAATCATTTCTACCGCCGCAAGCGCCGCGCCGATATAAATGTCTTTGCGCTTCATTTTTTCTTCAATAGGCCAAATATGATTTTTAAGCCAATCCATTAAAGCCAAATCGTCCGCGTAACTTCTAAGCAACGTCATGGAAGCGTGAGTGTGAGAGTTGACCAAACCCGGCGTTGCAAATTTGCCGCGACCGTCAATCACGTTATCGCCTTTAACGTCGGTTGAAGTGGAATGCGTAATTCGCGAAATTTTATCATTCTTAATAAAAATGTTGCCTTCGCCTACAGCACCGTCCGGCTTAAAATATTTCACGTCACGAATAATAATTTCTTTATCAAACGGCATTTCAATACCTCCGATTGTAATTTTACATTTATCACGGAAATTTATTATCAAAACTTCGACGCACTGAAGATTTTACCTGCAATAAATTTTTACTTGCAATTTCTGCAGGATTTTCAGATTAAAAAGCGTATTAATTTTTTTGAAAATTTCTTAAGTTTATTTCTGAAAGGAGTCATGGTAATGGCAAACATCAGCAACCACACGGAGTACGCGCCGGTCTACGGTACTAGTGACGCCGACAACATCGACAATTTTGCAAAGGGCGCAGGCGTTTACGCTTTTGAAGGCGACGACCTTATCAGAGATTTTTACGCGCAGTATTCGACGGTTCAAGGTTACGGCGGCAATGACACGATTTATAATTTCAGTGATTACGCCGTGCTTGACGGCGGCGAAGATGATGACTACATTGGCAACAGTGCGGCTAATGTCACGATTCTCGGCGGCGACGGTGAAGATACCGTGCTTTCAGATAAAGACTTGGTGCTGGTCAACATTCAAGGCGGCGAAGATGAAGACGTTATAAATAATTTCAGTACTTGGTCAACGGTTGACGGCGGTGAAGATGGTGACACGATAAGAAATTTCGGCAGTCATTCAGTCATTTTCGGCGGTGAAGATAACGACAGCATTAACTCCGATTACGCCGCGTCAAATGTTTGGTTAAGCGGCGGCGAAGGCAACGACTCTCTTACGAATCACAGCGCTTGGTCTACGATTGAAGGCGGCGCCGGTAACGATCACATTCACAATGACGCTGAAAACGTCACGATACTTTATGGTAAAAATCCCGGCAACGACGTGATTCACAATTTCGGCTCAGGTACCACGATTTTTTTCACTGACTCCACTGTTGATGACATTATCTACGCCGACAGAAACAGAATACTTTTTAACATTTCAAACTCAAT
>JAFTEG010000407.1 GCA_017453765.1 Selenomonadaceae bacterium | reverse complement strand
TTTCAGCCTATGAAGACTTCTCCTTTCTTCGCTAATTTTTTCATAAGTATACACAAAGGTTACATTTAGGTCAACCTAAAAAGTGCGATTCATCCCGCCGCCTATAGAGGCGGGGGAATTCTCGCGTAATCTGGTTAAATTTTCAATCCACCAATCAACGGGAACGTCTTGACCATTGTAAATAAGCTTTTCATGGCGATCGGAATCTTTTTCGTCGTCGGTTAATTTCTCATAGGTGTCAAGAAAAACTACCAAAAATATTTTTTTTGTGCAAGCCAATGCGAAATATCCATAGCGAAAAGTGTCGGCAGATATTCTTTAATGGCTTCCGGCGAAGTGTGTTTTTCCCTTCTTTCCAATTCCGCAATAATATTTCTGTAATCCGATTCATTTTCCAATCTAATGTTTTGAATTTCGGTAATGCGCTTGTCTAAAAAGTCAACGGCAAATTTTGCAAGCCTAAACATCGGTATACCTTCGGCAATATAACCTAATGCTGCTATACTTTCACCCATAACCCTACCGGCGTTACTTGCGTTATATAATTGTTGACCTGCTGTATCCAATTTTTTCCGAAACTTGCTAAAGACTGTACTTTCATTCCAAATTTTTTCAATCTGATTTTTACCGGCTTCATCGCCGCATTTCTTGTAATAGCTGAAACAGCCTTTTTCAAAAAACGGAAATTCTACCTGATATTTATCGCTCAATAATTGTTTCAGCGCATTTAACACCGTCAACATATCAGTGCCGCTTGTAAAGTCATAGCTGACAGATTTAAATATTAAGGTTGTTGATTTACTGCTAAGATCGTGTTCAAGTTTTTTGATTAAAGCACTCTTGCCTATACCGCCGGTACCTGCATAATAAATTAAATCGTGACCGCCATTAAAAACGCCATTAAGTTTTTTATTAAATACATGGCTTTGAGAGTCACGGTCGACAAAAAATTTTTGATTATTCGTCGAGGTTATGTCACTTACAGCAGTTTCTGTGTTGATTTTAATACTGCCCAAAAACTTTACCACCTTGTAGTTACATTTCAATCAGCGGCGTTTTCTTGCCGTACAAAAGCATATCGAATATATCATAAAACATAGGGACAACATTTGATAAAGCAATGACTACATTTCCTTTTATAACTTTCGGATTAATGTAAAATGCCGAATCTAAATTGGATTTAAACGGCACAAAGCAAATTTTCTTTCCATACGGTAAATTATCAAATTCTTCAGCTACGTCAGGATTTTCCGTATTCATTACAGCTAAAATGTTGTACCAATTAATGCGTTGCTTGCGGGCTGTCCATTTTTGTATGCATTCTTTTTTTTCCGTGTAATGTTGAAAGCGTAAAGAAATATTGCCAAGAGAAAAAATCGGATAGTTATTTGGTATTTCAGTTAAATCATCTGATATTCTCTCGAATACAAGTTTTTTGTTAATGAAGAAGTGAGGATTACTCAAAAATCTTAAATAATCTTTTTCTTTAAGATACAGATTTACAAAAGGAGAGAGAAACGGCAAGCCCAGCGTATGGCTGATAAGTCCGCCAAAACAGTGCATTGAAAAAATGGAAAGCCGCGACCTTTGCAATTGCCGATATTTTTGAAGGGTAAATCCCGGTATGCAAACTATCCAATCGCCCAAAAGTTTATCGGTGTCGAAATTAATTGCACGTGCAAACTTCGTGACTTCTGACATACCGATTTCCTGCGCACCGGCAACAAGGATAACGTCGTACCCCCCCCCCTTTGCCGGAGAGCTCTTGTATCGGTATGAACGGAACTGCGCGACCGTGATTATCTTTCGCCGCAATTTTAGTATTCGCCGTTACGCCGACAATTTCGACGCCGTTAAACTGCCTTTCCAAAATATTTACCGCGCCGCCGATAAAGCGTTGGTCAGGTGAGACAATCCATATGACAATGCGCGGCTTACCGTTAATCTCCATAAAAACTTCCTTTCAAAGCAACGTGACGTTGCATCCGGTTGACGCGATATATTTTTTGTCAATCAAATATTTACGCCACGTTCAAATCTTTTCCACGCCGAGCAAAATTTTTTCGCCATTGATATCCCATTCCTTAGCGTTATGGGACATTTTGATTAAACCGGTTTTAGCATCGTCAAAAATAATTTCGTCGCAAAGTGTCACAGTCTGAATTTCCGCCGCGTTACGCTTAATGACGTCGGCAAGCTTGTCATTACCCGCCGCGTAGATTTTAATTCTGTCAGTGACTTCAAATTTACTGTCACGGCGCATTGTCTGTACCTTGCTGATAATTTCGCGCACAAAGCCTTCCTCGATAAGCTCCGGCGTTAAAGTCGTAGACAGTGCTATTGCAACGTCGTTATCGTTTTGACAGTTGTAACCTTCACTTTGTTCAATGGCAATTTCAATGTCTTCCGTCGTCAAAGTGACTTCGCCGCCGCTCAATGCAAGTTTAAATTCGCCGTTTTTATCAAGCTCTGCCTTAGCCGCCGCGCCGTCAATCTTAGTCAACGCGTTTTTAACTTCACTCATAAGCTTGCCGACTTTTTTGCCGAGTACGCGGAAATTCGGCTTGACGTTATACTTGACGAACTCTTCCATATCTGCGCGGAACTCGACGGACTTAACATTAAGTTCATCTTCGACAATCTCAACAAAATACTTCGGCAGTTCAACCGCCTTGACAAACATCTTTGCAACGGGCTGACGGTTTTTAATATTCGCGGCATTACGCGCGGCGCGTCCCAGCACTACGATTTTCGTAACCAGCGCCATATTTTTTTCAAGTTCAGCGTCGATTAAACTTTCATCAGCGGACGGGTAATCGCAAAGGTGAACGCTCTCCCGCGCAGATTCGTCAATCGAACAGACCAAGTTGCGGTAAATATTTTCCGTGATAAAAGGTACAAGCGGCGCGGCAACTTTTGCAAACGTGACAAGGGAAGTGTACAGCGTCATATATGCGTTGATTTTATCCTGCTCCATGCCCTTCGCCCAAAATCTTGCGCGACTTCTGCGGACGTACCAATTTGAAAGTTCGTCAACAAAACTTTGCAACGCCTTAGCCGTTTCAGTCACCTTGTACGCGGCTAAACATTCGTCGACGGTTTTAACCATAGTGTTGAGACGTGACAGGCACCATTTATCCATAACGCTGAGTTTGTCGTAGTCAAGCGTGTACTTAGTCGCGTCAAACTCATCAATGTTCGCGTACAGCACGAAGAAGGCGTAGGTATTCCACAGCGTCCCCAAGAATTTGCGTTGACCTTCGGTAACTGCGGCGTCCGAAAATCTCTTCGGCAGCCAGGGAACGCTGTTTTCATAAAAGTACCAGCGAATTGCGTCAGCGCCGTGTTGCTTAAGCGCTTCCATCGGGTCTACCGCGTTGCCTTTTGACTTCGACATTTTTTGACCGTCTTTGTCCTGCACGTGTCCCATTACGATACAATTTTTAAACGGCGCGGAATCAAACAGCAACGTCGAAATCGCAAGCAGTGAATAAAACCAGCCGCGCGTCTGATCTACCGCCTCACTGATAAAGTCAGCAGGATACCGCTCCTCAAAAACGTCCTTGTTTTCAAAAGGATAATGCCACTGCGCGAAAGGCATTGCGCCACTGTCAAACCAGCAGTCAATCACTTCAGGTACGCGATGCATTTCGCCGCCGCATTTCGGACACTCAAAAGTTACGTTGTCAATGTAGGGTCTGTGCAGTTCGATATCGGCGGGACAATTTTTCGACAGAGACTTTAACTCTTCAATCGAGCCGATAGAATGTTGGTGACCGCAGGAACATTCCCAAATATTAAGCGGCGTACCCCAGTAACGGTTACGCGAAATTCCCCAATCCTGCACATGCTCAAGCCAATCGCCAAACCTGCCGGTACCAATCGTAGGCGGCAACCAATTTATCGTGGCGTTATTCTTAAGCAGATTTTCTTTAACCGCCGTCATCTTGATAAACCATGACTCACGCGCGTAGTAAATCAGCGGCGTATCACAGCGCCAACAGTGCGGGTAACTGTGTTCAAATACCGGCGCTTTAAAAAGTTTGCCGCTTTCGCGCAGGTCCTTCAAAATCAGCGGGTCGGCGTCCTTAACAAAAGTCCCTGCCCAAGACGTTTCAGCCGTCATATTGCCTTTACCGTCGACAAACTGAATGAACGGCGTCCCGTACTTTTTGCAAACGCGGTTATCGTCTTCACCGAATGCCGGTGCGCAGTGAACAATGCCGGTGCCGTCCTCCGTCGTAACGTAATCGTCGCACGTTATGAAAAATGCCGGCTTGCCGCTATTTTTTACAATCTCGTCTGCAAAAGGATAAAGCGGCTCGTATTTTTTATATTCAAGCTCCGCGCCTTTGAACGTAGCCAAAACTTTTCTTTCGCCTTCGACGCCTTCAAATACCGTATCGACAAGCGCCGCCGCTAAAATGTATTTAACGCCGTTGACTTCTACTTTCACGTAATCAACTTTGGGATTGACGCATAAAACCAAGTTTGAAGGCAACGTCCAAGGGGTAGTCGTCCATGCCAAGTAGTAAGCGTCTTCGTCGGCAGATTTAAATTTGACCATTGCCGAACGCTCTTTCAAATCTTTGTAGCCGAGAGAAACTTCGTGACTTGAAAGCGGCGTACCGCAACGCGGACAGTACGGCACAACCTTGTGACCTTTGTAGAGTAAATCTTTCTCCCAAATTTTTTTCAGCGCCCACCATTCGGACTCAATGTAATAATTTTCATACGTGATGTAGGGATTATCCATGTCAGCCCAAAAACCTACGACGCCGGAAAATTCCTCCCACATGCCTTTGTACTTCCAAACCGATTCGCGACATTTTTTGATGAAAGGTTCAATGCCGTAAGCCTCAATTTGCTCCTTGCCGTTAATGCCGATAAGTTTTTCAACTTCCAATTCAACCGGCAAACCGTGCGTGTCCCAACCGGCCTTGCGTAAAACTTTTTCACCCTTCATTGAGTGGTAGCGCGGAAATAAATCCTTGATGACGCGCGTTAAGACGTGACCGATGTGCGGTTTGCCGTTGGCAGTGGGCGGACCGTCATAAAATGTAAAATCCTTGCAACCTTCGCGCTGTTCAATCGCCTTTTGTGCAATATTTTTTTCTGCCCAAAAATTTTCAACTTCTTTTTCGCGGCTTGCAAAATTTAAATTCGTATCAACTTTTTTATACAAAGTTTTCACCTCGCCAAATATTTTTTCTGCATGCGCATTGAAATTGCCTTATTCGCTTAAAAGACAAATTTTTCCTGCCTAAGCTTAGCGATTAGCAATTAGCAGTTAGGTGTTAGCAAATCTAATCATTAATACTTAATCCTTAATCATTTATCACTGTTCCCTGTTCCCTAATCCCTCATCCCTATTCCCTAAAAACTTTATGAAAAAGGAAATAGACTTTTTGTCTAATTGGTGTTAATCTTTAGCAACTTCAAAGAGAGGGGTTGAGGAATTGGCAGAAGAGAAGAAGATAAAGCTTGAAAATGAGGACGGTGACAGTGCGGATATCAACGCAGATTTATCAAAAACCGAAGATATAAATTTAAATGGAGAAAAAAAAGATGCGGTACCGGATTTGGGACTGGTCACGGAAAATGAAAAGTTGAAAGGCGAACTGGCCGCGAAGAATGACAGGCTGTTAAGACTGCAGGCGGACTTTGATAATTTCCGCAAGCGTACTGCGAAAGAAAAGTTGGAACTTGCCGCTACGATTGAACAGGCGTTTGTGAAAGATTTACTGCCGCTTTTGGATAACTTAAGCAGAGCGTCGGAGGCGGCGGAAAATGAAAATTCGGACGCCGAAAGTTTGCGCAAGGGCATTAAAATGATTCGCATGGAAACTGTTGCGGCAATGGGCAAGCACGGACTTGAACCGATTGAAACGGCGGGCAAAGTGTTCGACCCGAATTTTCATCAGGCAGTAGGTACCGTGAAAGACGAGACTAAGGAAGACGGTATGATTGCCGCCGAATTGCAGAGCGGTTACATGGCACGCGGCAAAGTGATTCGTCCCAGCATGGTACAAGTTGTGAATAATTAGATCGATAGTGGATAGATCGATAGATCGATAGTGGCTGGATCGATAGTGGCTAGATCGATAGTGGTTGGATCGATAGATCGATAGTTGTTAGATCGATAGAAAACCATCGATCCATCGATCCATTGATCCATTGATCCATCGATCCATCGATCGATAGTTTTTTGGAGGAAAATAATATGAGTAAAGTTATAGGTATAGATTTAGGAACTACAAATAGCGTCGTCAGCGTATTGGAAGGCGGCGAACCT
>JAFTEG010000406.1 GCA_017453765.1 Selenomonadaceae bacterium | reverse complement strand
TAATTCTTAATCCTTAATTCCCCTAGTCGTCGTGTTCGCCGCGAATATCTTCAACCGGCGGGTCAATGGGATATTTGCCGCTGAAACAGGCGTCACAAATCGGCAAGCCACCCGAAAGTTTCGGCAAACACTCAATCGGCAGGTAACCAAGCGAATCAGCGCCGATAAGCTTACAAATTTCATCAACGGTACGCCCGTTCGCAATAAGCTGATCTTCTTTCGGAATGTCAATGCCAAAGTAGCACGGGTGATAAAACGGCGGACTTGAAACACGCATATGAACTTCACGCGCGCCCGCCTCTCTAAGCATTGTAATAATTTGGTCACTGGTCGTGCCGCGAACAATCGAATCATCAATTATGACAACGCGCTTGCCGTCAACCATATCACGCAAGGCGCTTAACTTCACCTTGACGCTTTTCACGCGGCTTGACTGTCGCGGCTTAATGAAAGTTCTGCCGACGTAAGTATTTTTTGTAAAAGCAATGCCGTAGGGAATGTCCGACTGCATAGAAAAACCTACCGCCGCCATATTGCCTGACTCCGGTACGCCTGCCACTAAGTCAGCGGCGACGGGACAAGTTTGCGCCAAAAGTTTTCCTGCAAGAATACGTGACTTCGTGACGCTCATACCGTCAAAATTTGTATCGGGACGGCAGAAGTAAATGTACTCAAAAATGCAACGCGCAGTTTCTTCATCTTCCAATGCCAAATCCATATTTGATTCAATCGTACCGTCCGGCAAAATCGTCACTACTTCGCCGGGCAAAACGTCACGAATAAATTCGGCGTTAATCGTTTCAAGCGCGCAGGTTTCGGACGTTATGATATACGCATTTTCAAGCTTGCCGATAACGAGGGGACGAAAACCCCAAGGATCTCTTGCACCGATTAATTTACGCGGACTTGCCACTACAAAAGAATATGAGCCCAAAACTTTTTCCAACGCACGAACGGTAGCCGATTCAACCGACCGCGATTTAATTCTTTCACGCGCAATGTGGTAAGCAATGGTTTCGGTGTCAATGGTAGTCTGAAAAATCGCGCCGCCCATTGCAAGTTCACGCCGTAGCTGAGGTGCATTGACCAAGTTGCCGTTATGTGCAAGCATTAGCGTCCCCTTGATATAATTCAGCACCAAAGGCTGGGAATTTTCACGAGTTGAGGCGCCTGCCGTAGAGTAACGGACGTGACCGACGCCCAAGTTGCCGTGTAGCGTCGACAAATTATTTTCGTTAAAAACCTCATTGACGCGCCCCAAATCCTTGTGTGCAAAGACTTGATTCTTGCCGTTAAAAGTATTCGTCACGGCAATGCCCGCGCTTTCCTGTCCGCGATGTTGCAAGGCGTAAAGACCGTAATAAATCGTTGACGCAACGTCGCCGCCGGAAAGATCGTACATTCCGAAAACTCCGCATTCAACGCCGACTGTTTTTTCAGATACACCGAAATCCATATGGAGTAAACCTCCCTTGCTAAAACTAATTTCTGCGTCTAAATTATATTCAACTGCCCTTAATATGTCAAAGATTATTCGCCGTGCCGCAGTACGAAGATTCTTAGCTTGACTTTGTACGCGGTAAAATTTATACTTCATTCAGATTTGATTCAGTTAGCGATTAAAATTTAGTTAGGGCGTGTTGATTAATTCAAACATTAATAAATTTTTAAGTTTTTTAGATATACTTTTCTTTTGGCGCAAAAGAAAAGTATCAAAAGAAAACATGTCCGCAGCATTCGCGTCACGCTCATGGTGCGGACGGGGCGCG
>JAFTEG010000405.1 GCA_017453765.1 Selenomonadaceae bacterium | reverse complement strand
ATTTTCTCTTTAGTCGAGTATTCGTAAAAGTCCACGAAATGTTCAAGCGGCGAAACGCCTTCACGCACGTTTAACTTTTGCGCAAAATCGTCCGTGACATTTTCGGTATGTAAAAATTCAAGACTTAAAATATTCGGACATGAACTTTCGCGCAGTCTGTCAGCGGCGGATAAAATATTTTTTTGGTCGTCAATCTGCGCGTGAATAAAATCTTCACTGCGCGGCAAACTGCAAAGTTGCTCAACGGTACCCTTGATAACGCGAACATCACGGCGCGGCGTCAAGGGGATTTTTTTTATTGTAACATTGCCTTCACCGTCAAGCTCGGCAAGCGTCACGCCCTTATTATGACTTGCCTCACCGAAAGAATATTTCAAAGGCGAACCGCTGTACCGAATAAAATTTTTTTCGTCGCGGTTAAGCGTCTGCGCACGGTGCAAATGTCCCAGTGCCACGTAGTTGTAGGCGGCAAAATTTTTCTTGTCGACATTTTCAACCGTGCCGATAAATTTTCTTTCTGAATCAGAACTCACGCCGCCGGTAACAAAGAGGTGAGCCACTGCAACACTGCGCGTACCGGTGGGAATTTTTTTCCGTGCTTGCGCCACGTAAAATTTATTCACCTCGTCGGCGCTTACTTTATCTTCGGGACTGGCATCAGAAATTTTTTCGCGCAGGTCGGACGGTTCAAAAAACGGTATCATTGAAAAGTAAACGTCGCCGAAATTATCCTGCAACACGATTGTGGCGGGATTATCTTGCGGCTTTGTTACGATAAAAAATTTTGCCTGCGCAAGAAGACGCCCTGCGAAATTTAGACGTGACGCGCTGTCATGGTTACCGCCGATACATAAAATAGGAATCTTTTTTGCATTCAGTTTAAAAATAATTTCGTCAAACAAATTCACCGCGTCCACCGGCGGTACGCTCCTGTCGTAAACGTCACCGGCAATAATCACGGCGTCCGGCTTCACGTCGTCGACAATTTTCATAAATTCGCCGTTCAAAATATAATCCTGTTCGTCAATCAGCGACGTATTTTTCAAAGTCTTGCCCAAATGCCAATCCGCCGTATGAATTATTTTCATAAAATCTGCGCGCTCCCCTCTTAAGCTAAAATAAATTTGTAAAGTTTTCGTTAAAGCTGTAAAATATTTTACGTTCTTTAATTCTTAATCCTTAATTCTTAATCCTTAATTTTAAAAGGACTTAGACCAATGCAAATTTTTTTTACCGTGCTACTCATTGCCGTAGCGATAATTTTTTTCTGCGGCACCTTTCGCGCTTTTAGAATGTCGAAAAAAGCCGTAGCCTTGATTGAAAAATACGCTAATGACAAAAAAAATCCTACGCTTGCCGAAGAAATTTTTCATGAGATACAGAAAGATTTTTTCTTGCGCAGGATTTTAACAAAACATAACGCGACGGTTGAGGATATCGCCGAACTTCATAAAAAACTTTTGAAGTGGGGAGATTTTCGCAAGTACAACCGCTACATTCCAATCACGTCTTTTTTCAACACGTCCGCGCTGAGTTATCTTTTACAGCACAAAGACGATGACGCGAAGTCTTTAACAATGAAGATGATGAATATTTTTCATTTCTAGGGAAGAGTTAAGAGTGAGGAGTTAAGAGTGAGGAGTTAAGAGTTAAGAGGGATTAGGGATTTTTACTTCACAAAATTTACGCCGAGCAGTGCATTGACGGTAGAAACGCCGTAATCGTTGGGATAATCCAGCGCCGAGACCAAAACTTTGCTGACGTAAATTTTTTTGTCGTCAAGATAATAACTGCTTGCCGCGTGAATGGCAACCGGCGAACCTTTTGAATCTGTACCCAAAAGCATAAGTACATGCCCGCGCTTTAAAAGCAGTGCGCCGGCGGGACTTTGTTGCAAAATTTTTATACGCGCGTCAAAATCTTCAGCGCCGAATGTGGCAACGTGCGGCATAAGCTTAAACTGCCTGTCGGCGTCACGCGGAATTTCAATGCCCATACTTCTGTAAATGTCACTTGTAAACGCGGAGCAATCCACGCTGTCTTTCAAGCCGCCCCAGCCGTAAACGTCGCCCAAAAATTTAAAACTCTGCCGAATGAAATTATTTTTCGTGCAAGGCAGAAAACCCTTGCTTACGGTGTCGTCCTTCGCAATTTTAACCGCCTTTTCGTGAATCTTGTCACCAACCTGCACGGGAATTTTCGCCAGCCAAAAGTCTCCGTCCTCTGCGCGGTTTTGAAGTGGAATCACGGCGCCCATTTGAAACAGAATATTTTTGCCGCCGACATTGACGGCTTTTTTATTTGCAGTCACCACAATAAAATTTTTTGGCTTAACGTAGGTCAACCAATGTTCCCGCGTCGTCATTGCCAGCTTAGTTTTATCAATCCAGCCGTAATAATTTCGCGCCTGCACGAAGAAATATTTTTTGTCCGCACTTTCCCACAGCACGGCAACCGGTTCACAAGGATCAAGCGCGGTACCTTGCAAGTCGTCGAAGTCGTCACCGCTCCATT
>JAFTEG010000404.1 GCA_017453765.1 Selenomonadaceae bacterium | reverse complement strand
CGCGCCCCGTCCGCACCATGAGCGTGACGCGAATGCTGCGGACATGTTTTCTTTTGATACTTTTCTTTTGCGCCAAAAGAAAAGTATATCTAAAAAACTTAAAAATTTATTAATGTTTGAATTAATCAACACGCCCTAACTTCTTACGGCAACGTACTTATAAAAAATTTACATCTCCTTTAATCCAAAACCTCTCAATGTAAAGCCGCCGTTATTTAAAAATTTCAAAGTATCTTCACTAAGTTGCATATTTCTTTCTATGAAAATATCCGTAATATGAAAATCCTGCAACAACGTCTGCACATTTTCAAAACCCGTCTCCACGTTTAAGCTTATGACAGGGTGTAGTGCGTCAAGAAACATAAAATTCCCGTCGCCTTGCACGTGAAGAATGTAGCCGCCGCTGTCTTTAAAATTTTCCAAAATACTTTTCGCCAAAGATTTTGCCATGTCCATATTCAATTCCGGCATCACGAAGAGTACATTTTTTTCGCGCAGTTTGGCAAGGTGCTGACTTACGGCAATGTACTTTTGCATAGCCTCCGCATGTACATTGCGTCCCTCTTCAACCACGCCGTTTGGATTTTGCCGAAAGTAATGTTGCATTATGTCAACAGAATGATTCGGATAATTTTTTATGTCGTCGAAAAAATCTTCGCGCCGCGCGTCAGGCGGGATTGACGTTAAAAAGCAGGGATTGAACATCGGCAGGACGTCAAAGCTTACCATTTGTCCGCGTAATTTCGACTGCGCCAAAAATTTTTTCGCCTTATCGGTATGCACTATGACAAGGGACGTGCCGCGATTGTCATTCAGTTTCGGCGCAAATCTTGTCACGCCCCACGCATCGCCTATTGTCACGTCGCTTTTGCCGTTTGGAAATTTGAATTTGCATTCGTGACACGAAGGACGCTCAATCAACTCTGTTAAAAATTGCTTAAGATAAACGTCATCAGCTACACCTTTTAAATAATAGCCGCAGTCATAAAAATTTACTTCCAAGTGCAAGTCCACCCAGCCGCGACGCTTACTGCGGAAGTTGACGTGCGCAATGTCGTGACCGTTTGAAATGTATTCAAGGTAATTTTCCCACAACATCGGTGACGGCGTGCCGTGACAAATTATGTCGACCGTCAGCAGGTTGAAATAATCTTTGCCGAGAAAACTTTTCAGCCCCGCGCATTGGCATGGCGTAGCGCTGAATAAAACCTGCCGCCCCGTTTCAAGTTCGGCTTTAACGCGTTTATAAACGTCGCCAATTTCACTTTGCACGTACTTACTTCCGCGCAGATTTTCAAGCTCGTCAAGGTTTTCAGCCGCCGTATGAACCACGCGCCAATTTTCATTAAAGCCCGCGCCGAATACAATGCCGCCGTCCTCCAAAACCAATTCACTCAGCGCCGTAAACGCGCCGCCGGAAGAACTGTGCCGCCTAATCTTTTCGTCAGGATAAATCGCCGCGTGAACGTCAGGCAACGCATTCGGCATTGTCGCCTTGAAATTCAGCGCGGGACAAACCTTTTCGCACCTGCCGCAGTTTATACATTCGTCGCGATTTATTTTCGGATACAAAAAGCCTTCGTCGTCGCGC
Source organism: Selenomonadaceae bacterium (assembly GCA_017453765.1). Taxonomy (GTDB): domain Bacteria; phylum Bacillota; class Negativicutes; order Selenomonadales; family Selenomonadaceae; genus Quinella. The sequence goes on along the minus strand of JAFTEG010000404.1, from coordinate 6,801 downwards.
TCCATAGTTATACAATTTTTCGGACAGATATTTTTGCATGCCGCACAACCGGTACAATCTGCGCGGTTTTTTGAAATCATTTCTTCTAAAGTCATTGCGCGTCATACCCCCCCCCGTTGAGTTCGGCAGGCATTTCTACGCCCAACGCCTTCGACAAAAATTTAAACGCCTTCATACGTTCAAGCAGTAAAATTTCATCGCGCCGTGAAAAATCTATTTCAAGCGGCGATTTTATTTTATGAAAGTCCTCCGTGTAGACGGTGCGATTTTCCAGCCCAAACATTTTTAAAAGTGAAGGTATGCGCGTCCCCATACTTCGTGTACTTTCGTCGTCATATTCGCAGTTTACAAAGGGACGCTTGAATAAAATTGAAAATGCCACGCCGTGAAAGGAATTTGCGTAAATCAATGACGCGTTGGCAAATAAGTAAATGAACTCTTCCGGTGCAACGGTGTAGTGATTAAAATTTTTTATATCAAGCAAATTTATGACGGGCAAATTTAATTCGGCGGCAACAGATTTAATTTCAGGCGGCGGGAAATTTCGCAGGTAGTAAGTCAAAATGTAGCCGCGTTCATATTTTTCATTAAACCAACTCGGACGCCGCGCAATTTTCAACCATTCGGCAGGCGTCAACAAAAATACGGGGTCAAGTAAAAGTTGCGGCGGCTCCAAGCCCAACTCGGAAATAAGCTTTACTGCATTTTCTTCACGTACCGAAACATGAGCAAAACTTTCAACGCCTTGTCGAAATATTCTTTAACGTCGTCGGGAATTTCAGCAATACCGATACTTGCCGCGTAGGCAATTTTCTTTTCGCGCGGAATAAACGGTAAAAATAATAATGGATATAACCAAAAATCAGGGTTCCAAACTTGATCTGAGCCTACAACAAAAAAATCGTATTCGTCGGCAATTTCCTCAATGTACGGCAAATTAAATCGCGTGTTAATATAACGTTCTGAAAATTCCTTGATTTTTGAAATACGTACGGCTTCACAAAAACACCAGCGTACGGCCTCATGGGGATAACGTTCAAGAATATATTTAGGCGGGTATGGAAGATCGTTACCTTCCGGCCAAAAAGTATTTTGTATATACCAAAAAAATTCCACGTCGTCAGCAAATTTTTTTATCGTCGTATGAATAGCGTATTTCTGTAAAAAATTCCCATAATTAGTGTAATCATCTATTGCCAACTGTGCAACTTTCATAAACGTCACCTTAGACTTTTATCTTAGAATCTTATCTTAAAACTGCTGTAAAAATCTTATATCGTTTTCAAAAAAATATCTCAAGTCATCAATGCCGTAAGTCAGCATGGCAATTCGTTCAATGCCCATACCGAAGGCAAAGCCGCTGACTTTTGAAGGGTCGTAGCCGCTCATGGACAAAACGTCGGGGTGAACCATGCCGGCGCCTAAAATTTCCAGCCAACCGCTGCCGTGACAAACTTTGCAATGCTCATCGGTGCCGTGACACATCATGCATGAAACGTCAACTTCAGTACTCGGCTCGGTGAATGGGAAGAAACTGGGACGCAGGCGAATCTGCGCGGTGTCGCCGAAAATCTTTTTGCAGAAAAAATCCAGCGTACCTTTCAAATCGGCAAAGGTAATGCCTTCGTCAACAACAAGCCCTTCAACCTGCGTAAACATAGGCGAATGAGAGGCGTCGTAGTCGTCGCGGCGATACACTCTGCCCGGCGCAATCATACGAATCGGCGCGTTATCGGAATTTTTTTGCATGGTACGCGCTTGCACGGGTGAAGTTTGAGTGCGGAGCAAAATTTCTTCCGTGATATAAAAAGAGTCCTGCATATCGCGGGCAGGGTGATCTTTCGGCAGGTTAAGCGCCTCGAAGTTAAAATAATCCGTCTCGACTTCGGGCCCTTCCTCGACGCTGTAGCCCATATTCATAAAAATTTCCTTGACGCGGTTTAACGTTAAAGTCAGCGGGTGCAGGTGACCGCGATAAATTTTTCTGCCGGGTAATGTCACGTCAATTTTCTCGGACGCCAATTTATTTTGAAGTTCCTGCGCTTTAAGTTCGGCTTTCTTATCGTCAATCAACGTTTTAATTTGGTTACGCGCGTCATTAATGATTTTGCCTACACGCGGCTTTTCATCGGCGCTGAGTTCATTCATGACCTTGACCAGCGTCGTCATTTCGCCTTTCTTGCCCAAAAATTTAACGCGGATATCGTCAAGCGCCTTTAAATCTGTTACGGCATTAATCGCACTTGACGCCGCGTCGCATAACTCTTTAACCTTATTTTCCATTAAAATTTCCTCCTTGTTGACGCAACTTTATCACACGCCGCCTTTTATTGCAAGCTTTTAGGCACGGTGATATAATTTTCGCGAATATTAGAGAAGGTGGAATGTAAATGACTTTAACTCGTGATTCGGTAGAACTTTTGGCACCTGCAGGTACATGGAATGCATTGACCGCCGCAATTAAAGCAGGCGCCGATGCAGTTTATTTAGGCGGCAAACATTTCAATATGCGCGTGCATAAAGACGATTTCAATTTGACTGACGAAGAATTAAAAGACGCCGTGACATTTTCGCATGAACACGGCGCAAAACTTTATATCACGTTAAACAATTTAATCAGCGCGGAAGAAATTCAGCCGCTTAAAGATTATCTCAACTTCCTTGACAAAATTCAGCCCGACGCCTTAATTGTTCAAGATTTAGCCGTAGTAAAATTGGTACGCGAACTCGGCTTGAACCTTCCCGTTCATGCTTCCGTGATGATGAACATAAACAATTCCCGCGCAGTAGAATTTTTGCAGGATTTAGGAATTAGCCGCATTGTTTTGGGACGTGAATTGAGTTTAGCCGACGTGGCGCTTATTCGTGAAAAGACCGGCATTGAAGTGGAATATTTTGTACACGGCGATATGTGCATTGCAATTTCAGGGCAATGCAACCATTCCGGCGTGACATTCGGTCAGAGCGGCAGTCGCGGACGTTGCCTTAAGCCCTGTCGCTGGGCGTGGAAATTTGTCGACGAAGTCAGCGGAGAAGTTTTGGACGACACGTCGCACAAACTTGCCTTGAAAGATATGTGTATGCTTAGAAACATTCCCGACATGATTCAAGCCGGCATTTACTCTTTCAAGATTGAAGGCAGAATGCGTCCGCCGGAATTTATTTCCCATCTTGTCAGTGCGTACAGAAAAGTTATTGACGGCTACATTGCCGACCCCGCAGGTTTTACGATTGACGAAGATTTTTGGCGTGATTTTTATGAAAAGCGCGTGCGTGACTTCACTACGACGTTTGCATTTAAGCCGGTTACAAAAAATGATATCGGCTTAAGCGGCAAGCGCGAACCGAGATTTTTCAGCGCCGGTGTTGTCGAGACGCCTTTTGATGACGCCGAAGTTAAAAAAATTTTTGATGACTTAGGGAAGAGGGAACAGGGAACAGGGAAGAGAGATAAACCGAAATTGAACGTAAGAGTTTCGACGTTGGACGCGGCTAAGTCAGCGGTAGAAAACGGTGCAGATTTAATTTACATTGGCGGCGAAGTTTTCAAGCCGTTAAAGCCGTTCACCCTGCGCGAATTTAAAGCCGCAGTAAAATTTGCGCACGAACATAATGCCAAAGTGATTTTGAACACGCCGCGCGTCACGAGGGACAAAGTTTTAAATGAACTGATTGAACTGCTTGATAAACTGCGCGACGTAAATTTTGACGGCGTACTTGTCAGCAACTTGGGCAGTTTGAATTTGGTTAAAACTTATTCGACGTTGCCTGTTTACTCGGACATCTCTTTCAATCTGTTCAATGACGTTGCCGCAGATTTTTTAAAAAGTCAAGGCGTCACGCAAGCCGCCGCGTCAATTGAACTTAGTTTCGCGCAGGTTAAAAGTGTCGTGGAAAAATCTGCACTGCCGATTGAAGTCATCGTTCACGGTTCAACCGAATCAATGATCTGCGAGCATAACTTCATAAAATTTTATCACCCCGACTATGACGATTTTGCAACGCCGCAACTTTTAAATAAACATTTCGCGTTGGAAGATTCAGCCGGTGAAATTCATCCTCTGCGCGTCGACCAATTCGGCAACAATCACATTTACTTTGCAAAGGATTTATGCCTGTTGCCGTACGTGGAAAAATTTTTCGGCGCGGCGGCATTGCGAATTGACGCGCAGGATTATTCGCCGGAAGTTGCGGGACTTACCACTAAAATTTATCGTGCGGCGATTGACGGCAAAGACTACGCGGAAGATTTTGAAAAGCTCAAAAAAATTGCTCCGCGCAAATTCGGCAGTGGCGTCTACCGATTCAAGCAGAGCAAAAATTCTATTTAGGGACTAGGGAAGAGGGATTAGGGAAGAGGAATTTTCATTCTTAATTCTACATTCTTAATTCTTAATTCCAAACAGCGCGTCGGCAAACTCTTTCGCATTGAAAGGACGCAAATCGTCAATCCCTTCACCGACGCCGACCCATTTCACGGGGATATTTAATTCTTCCTTAATGCCGATAATCATACCGCCTTTCACCGTACCGTCCAACTTCGTCAACACAATGCCGGTAATATCGGCAGACTTGGCAAAAAGTTCAGCCTGTCTCAGGGCATTTTGTCCTGTCGTGGCGTCGAGTACCAATAAAACTTCGTGCGGCGCGCCGGGAATGCCCTTGCCGATAATGCGGTTAATTTTTTTCAACTCTTCCATAAGGTTAAATTTATTTTGCAGGCGTCCTGCCGTGTCGACAATCAGCACGTCGATATTTTTTGCAACGGCAGAGCGTGCGGCGTCCAATGCTACGGACGAAGGGTTGGAGCCTTCACTGTGCTTTATAATTTCGGCGCCGGTACGATTCGCCCAAATCTCAAGCTGTTCAATGGCGCCTGCGCGAAAAGTATCGGCGGCGGCGACCATAACTTTTTTGCCGCGTTCGGCGTAGTAGGCGCTTAACTTGCCGATTGTCGTAGTTTTGCCCGCGCCGTTCACGCCGATCATCAAAATAACTTTCGGCGGCTCCACTTCCGCCGTGACGCCTTCTTCTTCAATCAGTATTTCACGTATTTGGTTGGAGAGGAATTTTTTTACGTCGTCGGCAGATTTTATTTCGGCTTTACGTACGCCCTTTCTTAGGTCTTCCATTAATTTTTCCGTCGTCTTCGTGCCGACGTCTGACATTATCAGTGTTTCTTCAAGTTCGTCCAAAAGTTCGTCATCAATTTGCACGGAGCCGTGTAAAAGTTCGTCAAGTTTATCAGCCAATTTTTCACGGGTCTTGGCAAGCCCTGACATTAATTTATCAAAAAATCCCAATATATTCTCACCTAACTCTGCATTCTTAATTCTTTACTACCACGTGAAAAATCCGGCGATACCTGCACTCATCAGCGACACCAAAATACCGGACAAAATCATATACTTCACGTTGGCAGAAATTAAATCTGTTTTTTCTTTGTCCACAATGCCGTTGAAAGTGCCGAGCAAAATTCCGACAGTACCCAAATTTGCAAAGCTTGTAACAAAGACGGTCAAGACGCATTGCATATGTCTGCTGAAAGTTTCCATATGCGGCTGTGCTTGCAACATTACAACAAATTCATTCGTCACCAACTTTGTACCCATAAACTCCGCAAGTTTCCATGCTTCACTTGTTTCAGGCACCATAAGCCACGCGAATGGAAACATTATGATACCGAGAGCCGCCTCCAAACTTATTGCGGGGTGTATGAAGGCAAGTCCCGCGTTTATCAATTTGGCAAGCGATATGAAGGATATTACCATTACCGTCACGATAAAAACCAATTTGCCCGCACCGATAATCGAACCGCCAAGCATGCTGAAGAATGGAATTTTTCTTGCGTCCTGCGAATTGATAAGCGACGTGTCCTCTTCTTCCGGCGTGACTTTCACCGGGTACAAAATATGCGATATCATAAGGGCGTTTATGACGTTAAGCGGGATTGCCGTTAAAACAAATTCCGCCGGCATCATTTGAATGTAACTGCCGACAATTCCCGCCGAAACGCAACTCATTGACATTATCGCAATGCTTAGGCAACGTTCCTTTGAAATTTGTTTAAGTTGCGTTGTGGAAACGGCTTGAACGTCGGGATTGCCTAAGACTACCATTTCAACCGCGAAGAAAGATTCAAACTGCGGCGCACGAGTAATGTAGCTTAAGCCGCTACCTATCCACTTTATGATAAACGGCATTATGCCGACGTAGGTTAAAATGTCGAACAGCGGCACGATCATTAAAAGCGGCAACAGCACGGCGGTTATGAAATTCATCTGCGGCACGTTTACCCAGTTAGGCAGTGCAAATCCCACGCCTTCATAAGCAATGCCGACGACTGCCGTGAATGCCGCCGCGACTTTTACTATAATTTCGCGTCCTATTGAAAATGAAGTTAAAAACCAGCCGATAAAAATATTCAGCGCCAAAAGTGCTCCGACCGTCTGTTTGTTAATTTTTGTTCGGTCATTCGATAACAGCACGGCAAGCGCTAAAAATATTATCACGGCAAGCGCGTTAATTGCAATATACATTACATTACCTTTCGATGTTAGTAAGTAGTGAGTAGTGGTTCACCAATTCTACATTCTTAATCCTTAATCCTTAATTCACTCTAGCTCCTCTTCGCCTAAAACTCTGTGAACTTCTTCAAGCGTCATCAAACCTGCGCGAATTTTTTCCGTACCGTCAAACGTCAAAGTTTCCAGTCCCGCCTCAAGCGCCGTAGCACGAATTTTGTCAAGGTCTTTGCTGTACAAAATTAAATCGAGTACATATTTTTTCACCTGCAAAATT
>JAFTEG010000403.1 GCA_017453765.1 Selenomonadaceae bacterium | reverse complement strand
TTTTTCAATCTCGGGTTCCGCGCAGAAGTCGACGACCGCAGTGAAAAGACCGGCAAAAAGATTCGTGACGCGCAAGTTAAAAAGATTCCCTACACGATCGTTATCGGCGACAAGGAAATTGAAACGGGAATTTTGCCGATTACCGATGTTCACGCCGATTTTGCGTACAAGCTTGCCGAAAGATTTTTCAATCTCGGTTTCCGCGCAGAAGTCGACGACCGCAGTGAAAAGACCGGCAAAAAGATTCGTGACGCGCAAGTTAAAAAGATTCCCTACACGATCGTTATCGGCGACAAGGAAATTGAAACTGGCGTGTTGCCGATACGCAAGCACGGCGAAAAAGACAGCGTAAATATGAGCGTCGACGATTTCATTTCTTACGTGCAGGCTAAAATTTCTTCGCGTGAGGAAACTTATTAATTCGGCAGAAGGTAAGCTACTGACATTTAGCAGAGTATAAATTTGGCAGAAGGTAAGCTTACTGATATTTTTAATAAGGTAAGCTTACTGACATTTGACAGTAGAAAAATTTGGCAGAGGGTAAGTAAATGGGCATAAAAAAATTTTTAATTTGCGCCGTACTTTTTACGGCAATTTGTTCAACGTGCAACGCCGCGCAGGTTCGCCTGTCCGATGAAAAGTACAACGACTTCTTTATAAAAATGGCGTCCTTTCTGTACAGCGATTCGGTTCAACAAAGATTTCCATTTTTCATAACAAATCTTGACAAAGATGAAAAAGGTCTGCCTGAACATAACCTCGACGTTTGGTACGCGTTTTTCGGCAAGAAGGAGGCCGATACGCCGGACGGTCAAGTTATGCTTTTCGTGGACAAAGATGGTTACGTTTCCTCAGTGAAAGTTACCGTGCTGAAAAATGAAAACAAGGATATCAATTACTCAATCGCGGTAGGCGGCGCACTTTGGACAATGGATTTAAATTCGGAAGAGACGCAACACTTAATGACAGGCGGCGAAACTAAAGAGGGCATTTATGTTTCCGATGTCAAAAACGCCGCGCAGAATAAAAATTTTATCTTAATGACGGCTGAAGAAAACGACCGCATTCAAGTCATGATTATGGCGGCTGATGAAAATTGATGCAGAAATAATTGACGCTGAAATAAAACAAACTGAAATATTGATGTGGTAAATTATGAGCGAATATTTGACGTTAGCCTTTGTACTAATCCTTAGCATAGTCGGTCACAACATGACGGTAGTTTACGCGGCAGTTATCGTGCTGGCGTTAAAGATTCTCGCGCAGGTAAGCGGTCAACCGATGATTTTGGAATGGATGGGAAGTCACGGTCTTAATTTCGGCATAATCATTTTAACTGCGGCGGTACTTGTCCCGATAGCTGACGGCACCGTCACGGTACAGACGATTATCGATTCATTCAAAACGCCGATAGGAATTGTGGCGGTAGTTGCGGGACTTTTGGCGGCGATATCCGGCGGCGTCGGCGTACCTTTAATGCAGACAAATCCCAACGTCATTCCGGCTTTAATCGTCGGCACAATGGCTGGCGTTTTCTTTTTCAAAGGCATTGCGGTTGGTCCTTTAATCGCCGCAGGTTTTACCTACTTCGTCATGGCGCTGTTAGAAAAATTTTAGGGAATAGGGAACAGGGAAGAGTAGTTTTACTAATTCCTAGCCCCTAACCCCTAATCCCTCTTACCTAATCCCTAATCCCGAACAAAAAAATAAGACTCGACAATTTCTGTACGAGTCTTTTTTTGAGCTTTTATATATCGACCGTCAAAATATTTCCGCTTAAAATTTTTCGACGAATAAAAATTGCCCAAATGAAGTGATTATTTTTTAGGAGAGCTTAGGATAGCTTGGGCGTATTATAGCACTAATTGAAATTGATTGTCAATAATTTTTTACGTGTCCAATTTAATGTTGTCGATAATCCTGCCGAGACGAACGCCGGAAATTA
>JAFTEG010000402.1 GCA_017453765.1 Selenomonadaceae bacterium | reverse complement strand
TCCCTGTTCCCTAATCCCTCTTCCCTATTCAATGCGAAAAATACATTTTGTTCGGCACGTCCATGCCTAATTCTTCGGCGGCAATTTGCTTAATACGTTGCGGCGATTTCAATTTCGCAATTTCAATTCTCAGCCGCTCATTCTCCATTTCAATTTGTTGCGCCTGATTCTGCGTTGCCACAAGCGCATAACCGCGACTGGCACTGATGCCGCTACGTACGACTACCATCATTGCCAAAATCGAAATGATGATAAACGCCAAACTGCAACGCGACCGCAACAGATGATTCAATTTCGGACGCCCATGAATCAATGTAAGCCGCGCTCCTTCCGAGTGGTTGCCTTCATTCGGTGATGAAGATTCCAAGCGACTTTGTTGGATTTTAACTTTCGGTACACGTGTCGCCATTTTACTCACTGCCCTTTCATAAAATTTTTTCCGCCACGCGAAGTTTAGCCGACTTCGCACGTGAATTTTTTTCAATTTCTTCAGACGCGGCACTTTTAGCCTTGCCCAAAATTTTTATTTCTGCGCGGTGATTGCATACGCAGACCGGAAAATTTTTAGGACAAATACAGCCTCGCGCCATATCGGTGAACGTGTTTTTAACTATCCTGTCCTCAAGCGAATGGAAAGTTATAACCGCAATTCGCCCGCCGATTTTAAGCCGCCTTATCGCCGCCGTCAAGGAGTCTTTCAAAATTTTCAATTCGCCGTTTACTTCGATCCTTACGGCTTGAAAAACTCTTTTCGCAGGATGTCCGCCGGTAGAAATTTTCGGTACGGCACTTTCAATAATCTTGACCAATTCGCCGGTAGTTTTTATCGGTGCATTTTTTCTTGCGTCAACAATTTTTCTTGCGATTCTGCCGGAAAATTTCTCTTCGCCGTATTCGCGAAAAATCTTTTTTAAGCTATCCTCATCATAATCATTTATCACGTTGAAAGCGCTGAAATTTTTACTTCTGTCCATTCGCATATCAAGCGGCGCGTCGTGCATGTACGAAAAGCCGCGCTCGGCAGTGTCAATTTGGTGTGACGAAACGCCCAAGTCAAAAAGTACGCCGTCGATTCTGTCAACATTTAAATCAGTCAACACGCTTTCCAAGTTGCTGAAGTTTTCGTGTACAATCTCAACTCGGCATTCCAGCCCCGCCAACTTTTCCTTCGCCGCATTAATCGCGTCAACGTCCCTGTCAATTCCGATAATCAATCCGTTTTTATCAAGCCTTCTGCCTATCCTTAATGAATGTCCTCCGCCGCCCAACGTGCAGTCCAAATAAATTCCCGCCGAATTTATTTTCAGCGCGTCGATAACTTCATCGGGCATTACACTTTCATGTTTGAATTCCAAAATTTCACGCTTTCCAAATTTTTGTTCCATATTTATAACAAATTTTTTGAATTTATGCAAGCAAAACTTTTCAGTAAGTTTTCAGTATACCCTGCCGTTAATACACTATAACTTGCCAATAAAAAGTTTATCAAGTATAATTCGCGTGCTTAAAAATTTTTCTGATTTAAAGGAGAGATTAAAAAAATGCTTATGCGAAAAATTTTTTTGGTCGCAATGCTTTTGACGACAATGATTTTCACGGGTTGCGGCGGCAATACCGGCGATAAAGCCGGCGGCGCTGAAAATGCCGGTGCGAAAAAAATTGTAGTGGGGCTTGACGACGAATACCCGCCTATGGGCTTTAAAAATGACAAAAACGAAATTATCGGTTTCGACGTTGACCTTGCTAAGGCGGCGGCGAAAAAGCTCGGTCGCGAAGTCGAATTTAAAGCCATTGACTGGAACAGCAAAGAGGCTGAATTAAAGTCCGGCAGAATCGACGTACTTTGGAACGGTCTCGACATTACGCCTGAACGCAAAGAAAATATGCTTTTCAGCGATCCTTACATGGATAACCGCCAAATAGTTTTCATTCGCAAGGGCGATGAGCAAAATTCCGGCATTGCGACGGAAACAGATTTGGCAGATAAAGCGGTAGGCACGCAGGCAGGTTCGACGGCTGAGGCTTACATTACCGGCAATGAAGCGTTGCAACATTCTTTCAAAGAGTTCAAAACTTACGGCGATTACATAAGCGCGTTTATGGATTTGGAAAACGGCAGACTTGACGCGGTTGTCTGTGACGAAATTGTAGGACGCTACTACATGGCGAAACACGCCGATAAGATTGACGCGCTTAACGTCATTATCGGACCCACAAGCGAATTTGGCATTGCCTTTGCTAAAGACAATACCGCGCTCCGTGACGAAGTTCAAAAGGCGTTTGATGAGATCGTTGCCGACGGTACGGCTAAGAAAATTTCGGAAGAATGGTTCGGCGCAGATTTGATTAAGGTTAAAAATAGTTAAGAGTTAGAAGTTAGGAGTTAAGAGTTAAGAGTTAGAAGTTAGAAGTTAAGAGTTAAGAGTTAGGAGTTAGGAGTTAAGAGTTAGAAGTACTCTTCCCTCTTCCCTCTTCACTCCTCCCTCTTCACTCCTCCCTCCTCACTCCTCACTACCGAAAGGGTGATTAAAATGGACGCGGCGATAAGAAAAGACGAAGTTTTAACAGATGATCAACTTGACAATGTAACCGGCGGCGCGCCTGAATACGTCGCCTACTTCAATGCGGCTAAGGCGGCTGGTATTGATACTTCAAAAATTCGCGTCGACAACATTTTGGGTGTTGTCAAAACTAATCCTGCGAAAAATATAAGGTAACCTTAATGGAAAAATTTTTCGAGATGGCGCTACTTATAATGCAGGGCGCCGAAGTCACGCTACAAATTTTTGTCGTCACGCTGATTCTAAGCTTGCCTATTGGTGCATTAGCGGCGCTGGGCAGAATCTCAACCTTTGCGCCGTTGCGTTACCTAATGGAATTTTACGTGTGGATAATGCGCGGCACGCCGTTAATGTTGCAACTTCTCTTCGTCTACTTCGCACTGCCTATGGTAGGGATAAGACTTCCCGACGTTGCGGCGGCGCTTTTGGCATTTACCTTGAATTACGCCGCGTACTTCGCAGAAATTTTCCGCGCAGGCATACAGGCAATTCCGCGCGGTCAGTACGAAGCGGCTAAGGCTCTCGGCTTAAAGCATTGGCAGATGATGCGTTACATAATTTTTCCGCAAGTCCTGCGCGTCGTCTTACCGCCGATATCCAACGAAACCATTAACCTTGTAAAAGATACGTCGCTGATTTACATTTTGGCAATGAATGACCTTCTGCGCGTCGCTCGCACGATAGTTCAACGTGAATTTGACATGACACCTTTTTTAATCGCGGGCATTTTCTACCTTGTAATGACGGCGGTATTGACATGGGCATTTAAGAAATTGGAACAGCGCTACGGTTCATACGAGACTTGATTCATTACGTTAAAAAATTTAAAGGACAATACTTCAGACAAAATACCGGCATCGGATATCGTCAGGATATTCGGTGCTGATTTTTTTGTACGTCAAAACTTACACCTCAATATATTTTTCATTAAATTTTCATTTTGTCTTGCCAATAAAAATTTTATAAAGTATAATTCAAACACCGTGAAAATTTTTTCTAAAAGACAGTAAGTAGTACAAATTTAAATTAATCGGCAACACGGCAGGAATTTTTATGCCAATGACAAAGGGAGGGTACAGCATGTTGAAACCGGTTTTTATGACGCTCCTTTTTTTATTCTTTTTCACTGCAACGGCAATGGCGGCGCGTCCGGCAATAGTGCAAGATGTTCGATACAGCTACAATAACGGCACGGTTCGCCTTGTGGTTGACGTGACAGATTACGTTGACTTCAGAGAAATTTACGTGGAAAATCCTTCGCGCCTTGTTGTTGACATTCAAAACGCTACGCTGAGTTCAAAGGTAAAAAAGGAACTGCCGATAGAAAATCCCACCGCCAAACGTGTTCGCGTCGGTCAATTCGATAAAACTACCGTCCGCGTCGTAATTGAAACCATAGCCGAAATTAAAACCTTTATTCTTGAAGGCGGTCCCGCAGGTTACAGATTGGTTATCGACGTTATCGGTACGCCTACCGTAAGCGGCGCGCCCCCCTCTCACGTCGAAACAAAACCTTCCACCGTTACAAAGCCTTCCAACAGTGAAGAGCACGAGGCGTTGCAAAAAGAGCGCGAACGTCAAGAAAGGCTTGAAAAGGAACGTAAAGCTAAAGAAGAAAAAGAGCGGCAGGAAAAACTTGAGAAGGAACGCAAGGAACAGCTTGAAAAAGAGCGCGAGCGTAAAGCTAAGGAAGAAAGGGAACGTAAGGCTAAGGAGGAAAAAGAGCGGCAGGAAAAATTAGAAAAGGAACGTAAAGCTAAGGCTGAAAAAGAGCGCAAGGCTAAAGAGGAGCGCGAACGTAAAGCTAAAGAGGAAAAAGAACGCGAACATAAAAATACTCATTCAACGCATTCAACTACTACCTATCCTTCGACGCACAATCCGCACTCTTCCGAAGTCGACAAAGATATTGAAAGCTTGACGACGCTGAAAGGAAAGATTATCGCGATTGATCCCGGTCACGGCGGCAATGACGCGGGCGCTATCGGTCCCAGCGGCGTTATGGAAAAAACCGTCACGCTGAATGTTGCATTGGAACTGGAAAAACTTCTGAAGGCTGAAGGCGCTACCGTTATCATGACGCGGCGTACAGATAAAACTGTTTCGCCTGCAGGCGCTAAGGCATCGGCTATTGAGGAACTTCAAGCGCGTTGTGACATTGCAAACAAGGCTAAGGCTGATATATTCATTTCAATTCACGCCGACAGCTTTACCAATCCTACTGCGCGCGGCACGACCGGCTATTACTACAGTCAGACGGAAGGTCAATCCGCTATTCGTCTTGCCGACTGCATTAGAAAGGCGCTTTGTGAACAGATTAAGACGCCGAGTCGCGGTACAAAGCCCTGCAACTTCTACGTCGTACGCAACACCGATATGGCGGCTACGCTGATTGAGCTTGCCTTTATTTCCAATCCGGAGGAAGAAAGTATTATGAATTCGGTTGAAGGTGTGTTAAAATGTGCGCAGGGAATTTTTGACGGCATCGAAGACTACTTTGGTTAATGGATCGATAGATCGATAGATCGATAGTTACTAGGGCGTGTTGAATAATTCAATTTTAGATAAATTTTAAAGTTTTTTTTAAGGATTTACTTTTTCTTTTGGCGCAAAAGAAAAAGTAACAAAAAGAAAACATGTCCGCTGAAATCGCGTCCGGCGATTTGCGCGGACGGGC
>JAFTEG010000041.1 GCA_017453765.1 Selenomonadaceae bacterium | reverse complement strand
GCGTCACGCTCATGGTGCGGACGGGGCGCGCGTCCGTGCGCGCCTCTCCTACTGCGGCAGTTACGTAATTTGCAAAGTCTTTAAATTTGATTTACTCAACACCACCTAAGTAAAAAAATAAGTCAAGTATAAAGGAGAGAAGCGGCACTTCCTCCCCGACCTATAGAGGTCGGAGTATCCGTGCCGCGATTGTGATGAAAGGCAAGTTTGAGGAAGCGACGGAAGTTGAAAGATTGCGCGAAATGCAAGAATTTTTAAGAAGGTTGACGAACGAAACAATATTTCTGTCGGATCATATATCAATGCCGTTTTTCGTCAAAGCGAAATTGCCGGAGCAAAAAAATAAAATTATTGAAGGCATTGACAAAATAATTGATGAGGTTGGCGAAGAGGCATTGAGAAGACACCGTGAAATTAATCCCATAATGTAAATTGAAAATGGAGCAAAATTAAATGAAGAGATTAGACGCGGCAATTTGTTAAAGTTTCAAAGGGACAATTATCAATGAGCAACAAAACTACAATAACGACTTTCACAGATCCGATGATGGGGCTTTCTTATGAATGCGAACCGATTTTCAGAAAGTTGGAGACGCATTTCGGCGAAAATCTGCAGTTCAAATATAATATGTGCGTGCTGGTTAAAAACGTCTATGATTTTGTCGACCCCGCAGATTTAGACGTCAGCAAGGAATTTGCGCTGGAAAATTACAATCGGCGGCTGGCGGAAATTTATAAAGCTGAAGAAGGCATAATGCAAATGCCGATATGCATGGAAGGCTTTCAACTTTTTTCAACGCGTCACACTTCGTCACTGCCGCTGAATTTGGCGTACAAGGCGGCTCAACTTATCGACGCGGCGAAGGCGGATTTACTTCTGTATAATTTGCGTTACGCCACGATAGTTGACTGCAGACCGACGACGCGGCTTGACGAAATTTTAAAAGTAGTACGCAAGACCGGCATTGACGAAGAAAAATTTTTACAGCATTTCAAAACTGATTCAATGAACGAGTTGGAAAAAGATTTACGTTTCGCGCAGAAGTTAGGCATACATTCACTTCCCGCGTACTTGGTTGAGTACGAAGGCAAGGGCGCGCTGTTTCAAGAATTGCTCGGCTACAACGCCTTCGTGCAACTCATTGACAAGCTGACGGACGGCGGCATTAAGCCGAAAAATTTTGAACGCACTTTGACCAATCTGCGCGGCTTGCTGAAAAGTCACCCCGTAATTTCGCCGATTGAAATTCGTGAGGCGTTTGACTTTGCAGACTTGGACGAAGTGGAAAAATTTATCGCGCCGCTTATCGACAGCAATGAAATTTTCACGGCGCAAGTAAATCACGGCTACTTCATAAAGACGAATTTTGAAATGGAGCATAACTAAATGAAGAGATTAGACGCGGCAACTAAACGCGGCACGGTTTTGAACGGCGTAATTTTTGATTCGGAAAAAACTGCGGCTGACACCGTTGTAATTGCGATAACCGGCATTCACGGAAATTTTTACAGCAACCCGTTTTACTTCAACATCGGCGAAACGTTAAGCAGTCACGGAATTGATTTTGTCTACGCGCAGACCAATGACGCCTTCGGACAAATTCAAACTTACAACGCGCGTACCGGCGAAGATGAAATTATCGGCTCATGGAATGAAAGATTTTCCTACACCGACGAAGACATTGACGCTTATTTAAATTTTGCGGCGAAGAGCGGCTACAAACATATAATTTTGGCGGGACATTCACTCGGCGCCAACAAAGTTATTTACTACCTTTCGCGGCATCACGACGAAAAAAGACCGGAGCATTTCTTTTTCCTAAGTCCCGCGAATTTAACTTACATGATGAAAAATGTCACGGAAGATGAAAAGGAAATTGTTCGGCGCATGGTACGCT
>JAFTEG010000401.1 GCA_017453765.1 Selenomonadaceae bacterium | reverse complement strand
TGCGGGATGCCTTTAAAACCTGCCGCGCCGCCTACGTATTCAATGTTCATTATGACGATACGAATAATTTCACTCAAGCCCAGCGTTGCTATTGCAAGGTAGTCTCCGCGAAGTCGAAGTGTCGGCAGTCCGATTAAAAATCCCAACGCCCCCGCGCAGATTGCACCGAGTACCAGCGCGCAGATTAACGGCAGTTTAAAATTTACCGTCACCACAACACCGACGTACGCGCCGATTGCCATAAAGCCGGCGTGACCGAGTGAAAATTGTCCCGTGTAGCCGTTGATTAAATTCAAGCTGACCGCCATGATGACGTTGACGCAAATTAAAATTATATTGAGTTGCCAAAACGAGCCGATGATTCCGCCGCTAATCATTCCCTGCAGTGCGGCGTAAACCAACAGTCCGAAGACAAGCATTTTTAAATCCCTTTTTCTTATTGCATTCAATTCAAAACTTCCTTTCGATGGTAGGGATTAACTCTGTTCCCTGTTCCCTAGTCCCTCTTCCCTGTCACACTTTTTCGTTGGTATTTTTGCCGAAAAGTCCCGACGGCTTAATAAGTAACACCAAAATCAAAATTGCAAACGCCGCCGCGTCACGAAATGTCGAAGATAAAAATCCTGCAACAAGAGCCTCAATGACACCTAACATAATTCCGCCGACAACAGCGCCGGGCAAAATTCCGATGCCGCCGAGTACCGCCGCAACGAACGCCTTCAAGCCGGGCATAATTCCCATAAGCGGATCAATCGTGTTGTAGTAGACGCCGACCAAGACGCCTGCCGCCGCCGCAAGTGCCGAGCCTATGCAAAACGTCATTGAAATTACTTTGTCTGAATCTATGCCCATTAACTGCGCGGTCTCCGTGTCAAAACTTGCCGCACGCATGGCCTTGCCCAATTTTGTTTTCTGCACAATGTACGTCAACAGCGCCATTAAAATTATTGTTATTGCGAAAATTAAAACCTGCTGACCGTTTACCACAAAGCCGCCTACTTCAAAGGCGAAGTTTAATTCTGTCGGCGGGAAAGTGCGCGGCGTAGGTGTTACGAAGTACATACCGGCATATTCAAGGAAAAAAGATACGCCTATTGCCGTGATTAAAAGTGAGATGCGCGGCGCATGCCTTAGCGGTTTATAAGCCAGCCTTTCGACGAGCATACCGAGACAGCCGGTAACCGCCATTGAAATTAAAAGCGCGGGCAAAATCGGCAGTCCCGCCATGCTTATTGCGAAAAATCCAATGTACGCGCCGACCATGTAAATATCGCCGTGCGCGAAGTTAATTAATTTTATAATACCGTAAATCATTGTGTAACCCAGCGCGATTAGTGCGTAAATACTGCCGAGACTTACGCCGTTTATCAGCTGCTGAATCAGTTGGTGGAAAAAATCCAAATTCCTCACTCCTTTGGTTAGAGATTAGAGAAAAGGGATTAGGGATTAGAATTTTTATCCCGATACCTTTTCGCCGTACCCAAAATTTTAACTCAAAAGTCTTAAGCCGATTATGCCGCAGATAATCAATGCCACGCAAATTAAGTGCGGCATGCTTGTCGGCTCATGAAAATAAAAAATGCCGAACAGGACAGTTCCCGCCGTACCTATTCCCGTCCAAATCGCGTAGGCGACTGACAGTGGCAATTTTTTCAGCGCGATTGCCAGAAAGAAAAAACTTGCTACTATTCCCGCGACAGTTAGGACGCTTGGCAGAAGTTTTGAAAAGCCGTGCGTCATTTTTAAACCGACTGCCCAAAAAATTTCAAATAGCCCTGCTACGAATAAGCTCAACCAGTACAAAATTTCACCTCCGCCGAAAATATTCTTTCGCTTAAAAATTTACCCTCCACGCGGAGGGCTTTTTGCTATTCATATTTTTCAAACTACAAAGACAATATTCACCACACCGGCTCTGAACTTCGAGCATTTTTTCATATTAAAAACGAATTTATATGGACGTAATTTTATATCAAAATTTTTGAAATGTAAACTGTATCGGGCGAAAGTTTAGCCGCCGGTAAATGCAAAAATCCCGCCGCATTGTTACGACGGGAATTTTTTTTTATTGCATAAACCGTAAACGGTAAGGAGAAAACCGCGGGTTGCACTGCAACAGATCAGCTTTAAAATTGAAGAAGCGTTTCAAAACCGTAAACGGTAAGAGCTTAGCTAACTTTTCTTTTGGCGCAAAAGAAAAGTAACAAAAGAAAACATGTCCGCAGAAGTCGCGTCCGGCGACTTGCGCGGACGGGGCGCGCGTCCCTGCGCGCCTTCCTTTTTCCTGCTTTTACTTAAACCGCAAGCGGTATTAAGAGTGGATTTTAATCAGGTAATCCCAATTCTTAATTCTACATCCTTAATTCTTAATTAGCAAAAGCGGTAAGGAGTCCTACGCAGGATGACTCAGAAGGTGGTTCATGGTCATTGTCTATGGTTTCAAAACCGTAAACGGTAAGGAGTCCTACGCAGGAAGGCTGCCAAAAAGGAAGCGGCTAAAGCAGCCAGTTTCAAAACCGTAAACGGTAAGGAGTCCTACGCAGGTCTATGGAGGTAATAACCATGATGTACAAAAAAGCAAGTTTCAAAACCGTAAACGGTAAGGAGTCCTACGCAGGTCTGGCTTTTCATCATCATAATCATCAAGATTCAATCTCTTGTTTCAAAACCGTAAACGGTAAGGAGTCCTACGCAGGGGCAATACGTGAACAACATAACTACAAACGTATCAATGTTTCAAAACCGTAAACGGTAAGGAGTCCTACGCAGGAACTACTGAATCCTTTCTGAATTTGAGTAATCAAATC
>JAFTEG010000400.1 GCA_017453765.1 Selenomonadaceae bacterium | reverse complement strand
CTTTGCAAACGGCGACATGGTTGGACATACCGGCGTTATGAAGGCGGCAGTTAAGGCTGTTGAAACGGTTGACGTCTGCGTCGGCATTTTTGTAGAGTGCATGAAGAAAGTCGGCGGCGAAGTTGTCATCATTGCGGATCACGGCAACGCGGATCAAATGTTTGACTACAAGCTTAAGGAGCCGTTCACTGCGCATACTACCAACCCAGTACCGATTATCGTAGTGTCAGACCGTGTTGCGTCGGTTAATGAAGGCGCTCTTTGCGACGTTGCACCTACGCTGTTGACTTTGGCGGGTATGGAAATTCCGGCTGAAATGACCGGTAAAAACCTCGTAACAATGAAATAGTAGCGGTTAGTTTTTAGCCGGTAGCTTTTGGCATTTAGTCTTTAGCCGATAAGGGGGTAGAGAGTAGGTTTTAATTCTACTGTCTACCCTCTTCATTCCTAATTTCTAATTCCTAATTCTTAATTCTTAATTAAATAGGCGGTGTTCTTTCAGTGAAAAAAATTGTATTTATCGCGACGTTTTTAATGGCGTTTGCAATGTTCACGGCGTCAACTTCGGCAACTCAAGTAGTTTTCGTAGCTAACTGCAATGAGTCAATAACATTGAGAGAATCGCCGTCCGTTCATTCCAATGAAATTACACAAATCCCGCTCGGTCAAGGCGTTGCAGTGATAGGCGACGCACAAAACGGATTTTATCAAGTTCGGTACGGCAGGTACACCGGTTATGCGCTTGCCGATTATTTAATCCCTAATCAATTTCCTGACAATTTACGTGTAGGTATGCTTGTAAAACGGGCGACATTTTTTGAATCGCCTTCAACTCATTCAGAAAAAATCGCGGAAGTTATTTCGGGACATTGGGTAGAATATGTTGACGAGGCGTACTTTGCCAATTCACCGGCTGAAGGTCCCGATTTCTACCTTGTGAGAGCGCCAAGCGGCATTTACGGCTACATAACGGCTGACAAAGTGGATTGGAATTACCGGCGGAGAATGTAAAAGGCGGTGTGACTTATGAAAAAAATTTTTTCAATCGCGTTGACAATCTGCGCGTTGCTGATAACTTCATCGGCGTTGGCGAATGACAGAATCATTTCAACAATGTACGTTGTTGAATGCAACGAATCAATCACGCTTAGGGACATACCGTCGGTAAACGGCAGGGAACTTGCACAAATTCCGCTCGGTCAAGCCGTCGGCTTTATTGAAAATGTTGGCAACGGCTTTTACAAAATAAATTATGACGGCATTGTAGGTTACGCGCTTGCAGAATATCTTTCGGCGGACAGAAGCGGCGTTGCGGGAATTTTCGGCAGAGTCGTAAACTGCAGAATTTCAATCACACTGCGTGAATATCCCTCAGTCGAAGCGCCGGAGATTATGCAAATTCCGCTCGGCGAACGCGTTTCTTTATATCCTTACGAAGAAACAGACGATTTCTACTGCGTCAAGTATCGCGGCGCTAAAGGCTACGTACTTAAAACCTACATTCGCGTTGACGGCTAATCGATTCTTGACGCATATTTAAATAATTTCGGACAAAAAAATTACCCCTCCTCGACATTGAGAAGGGATTTTTTTATTGACAAACCGTTTTTTTTTTTTATAATTTCTCAACTAAATTTTTATGGAGATGAATTTTATTGTGAAATTGATACTCATCGGATTGGTACTTTTGGGAATCAGTTTTCTGTTTCCGCCTGCAGGAATTGCAGCAGCAATATTGCTAATGTATGCAAATTATAAAGAAAAACATTGAGTATTGGAGGAATAATTTTGAAAAAATATGATACAGGTAAAGAAACTTGTCCTGAGTGCGGCGGAGATAAAAAAATTGAATGTGACTGCACAGGCGGGATTGGCAAAAAAGGTGCCGATGATGATTGCCCTGCTTGCGGAGGCAGCGGAGAAATTACTTGTCCGCGTTGTAACGGTCGAGGTTGGATTTATGTACAATAATTTATGGAGGTAATATTATGGGACCTGATGATTATGACCGCACGTCAACAAATGATGACGACGGACAAACTTTTTACGGATATGATGATGACGACGGGAAAACTGCTTGGTACGATGAAGACGGTAATCTTGATTCTG
>JAFTEG010000399.1 GCA_017453765.1 Selenomonadaceae bacterium | reverse complement strand
TAACAACGGCGCCGTCAATGTCGTAATCCAAATTTTCACGGTAACCGCCGATTTTTTCAATCGCGCTCCAAACTTCATCGAAGGTATGACAAACGGCGTAATCGTGAATGATTTTAATGCCGTTGCGTTTCATAAATTCGTAAGCGTCGGTGTGGCTTGCAAGCTCAAGCCCTTCAACCGCCTGCAGGTTAAAGACGAACATTGAAAGTTTTCTTTCGGCAACAACTCTGCTGTCAAGTTGGCGCAAAGTTCCCGCCGCGTAGTTACGGGGATTGGCGAAAGTCTTTAAGCCCAAACGTTCCTGCCTTGCGTTGACGAGTTCAAAATTTTTCTTCGTCATATAAACTTCGCCGCGAATTTCCAGGTAGGCAGGCGCGTCGATTAATTTTTGTACCACGTCGGAAATGACGCGGACATTTTCCGTGACATCTTCGCCCTGCGTCACGCCGTCGCCGCGCGTAACCGCCTGTACCAATTCGCCGTTTCTGTAGCGTAAGGCAACGGACAGACCGTCAATTTTTTCCTCAACAATAAATTCCGGCGCGTCAAGTTTTTCTTTCATGTCGCGTACAAAATTTTCCACTTCGTCGCGTGAGAAAACGTCTTGCAGTGACAGCATCGGTACATCGTGCGGCACGAGTTTACCGGCGGTACGTCGCGCAGAGCCGCCAACAATTTGCGTCGGTGAAGTCGGCGTGATAAATTCGGGATATTGCGCCTCAATTTCCTTCAGCCGATTCATAAGCGCATCGAACTCAAAATCCGAAATTTCCGGCGCGTCGTCTTCGTAATATTTTTTATTATGCTTTTTAATTTCACGGCGCAGTTTGACAAGCTCCGCCTTAATTTCTTCAATATTCATGACATGACCTATGTAAATTAAGAATTAAGAAATTCTCTTCCCTAATCCCTAGTCCCTACTCCCTACTCATCCGCTTTTTCAATCGGCGCGGCAACTGACTTTAACATCTTTTCACCAATTTCGGGATTGACAAAATTTATTTTCAAGTAGCCGCCTTGTGACGCCGTGACCGTACCGAGTCCCCATTTCTTATGCTTGACCTTGTCGCCGACTTTCCACGCTATAGTTTGGCGTTCGGGAATTTTCGGCGTGTACGTTCTGTCTGCGTAAGCTGACACGGCAGGCGTTGCAACTTTTGTTTCGACAG
Source organism: Selenomonadaceae bacterium (assembly GCA_017453765.1). Lineage (GTDB taxonomy): Bacteria > Bacillota > Negativicutes > Selenomonadales > Selenomonadaceae > Quinella. Next base: position 7,703 of record JAFTEG010000399.1, on the reverse strand, counting down.
ATTTTCTTGTAGGCGCCAAGTGGTGAGAAACATCGGAGCTTGCATTTTTTTCGGACATCCCGGTAATGCATTCGCGCGGAATTTCTTTTATAAACGAAGAAACTTTAGCTGAATACGTCCTGCCAAAATTTTTACGTTCTTCCGCCGCAGTAATGTAAAGTTTTTGTTTAGCACGCGTCATTGCAACGTAACAAATACGCCGCTCTTCTTCAAGCTGATCCGTGTCGGCAATTGAATTTGCGTGCGGCAACAAGCCTTCTTCCATGCCGGTAATGAAAACTACGGGAAATTCCAAACCCTTAGCGCTGTGAACCGTCATAAGTGAGACGCGCGAGTCTTCCTCTTTCACTTCGTCCAAATCTGTCAAAAGCGCCACGTGATTTAAGAAGTTATCCAAAGTTGGATCGTCATTTATATTTACGAAATCTGCCGCACCGTTGACGAATGCGCCGAGATTTTCAATACGCGAAATACTTTCCGGTTTATCGGAGTCTTTGCCTTCTTGCAACATAGCGATATATTCCGTAGTTTCCAAGACAGATTTTATAAATTCCGGCAAATCGGTACCGCCGCTTTTCATTTCGCCAAAACCCGATATCATTGACGCAAAATCACGCAGTTTTTGGCGAATGCGCGGCGAAAGTTGCGGGACGTTTTTCAAATTTTCATCGCGCGAAATTACGTCGAAAATAGACATTTCATGGAGCATTGCATATTCGGTAAGTCGCTCAATGTTTTTCGGTCCGAAGCCGCGTCGCGGAACATTTATAATTCTAAGCAAGCTGATATTGTCGCTGTGATTTATTATAAGCCGCAAATAGGCAAGTATGTCTTTAATTTCCTTGCGCTCATAAAATTTCAAGCCGCCTACAATTATGTAGGGAATATCGAGTTGCATAAGCTTTTCTTCAAGTACGCGGGACTGCGCGTTGGTACGATAAAGCAGGGCAATATCTTTGTACTGAAAATTTTCAGACGAGACAAGACGCCGAATTTCCCGTGCCACAAACGCCGATTCGGAGCGATCGGACATACAGTGAAAGAATTGAACTTTTTCGCCCTGCCCGTTTTCCGTCCAAAGATTTTTTTCAATGCGGTTACTGTTATGCCGAATTACTCCGTTAGCCGCATCCAAAATCTCCTTTGTCGAACGGTAATTCTGTTCAAGCAATACCACTTTGGCTTGAGGGTAGTCATTTTCAAAATTTAAAATGTTTCGCATATCGGCGCCGCGCCAACCGTAAATTGACTGGTCTGCGTCACCTACAACGCAAATATTTTTGTACTTCGCCGCCAACTGCTTTGTCAAAACATACTGCGCAACGTTCGTGTCTTGATATTCGTCGATTAAAATATACTTCAACCTGTCTTGATACCTTTCCAAAATGTCGGGGTGGTCGCGGAAAAGTTTCACGGTGACAAAAATTAAATCGTCGAAGTCAAGCGCATTGTTTTCAAGCAACTTTCTTTCGTACAGTGAATAAATCGCCAATACGTTTAAATCGAAGTTCAAAACGTTATCTGTATGCGTCAAAACACTTTCACGCATTTGCTCGGCGCTTAGCAAAAGATTTTTCGCGGCAGAAATTTTTGAACCGACATTGGCAAATCTTTCCTCGTCGAGTTGCAATTCTCTTACGCATTCACGAATCACCGTCGCGCTGTCGCCCGCGTCGTAGATTATGTAGTTGTTTGTGTACTTGCCGGTAACTTCTATTTCACGTCGCAAAAGCCGCGCGCAGAATGAATGAAACGTGCTTATCCAAACTTTTTTTGCACTCTCGCCGATTAATTTTTCTGCGCGGGTTTTCATTTCATTGGCGGCTTTATTTGTAAATGTTATCGCCAAGATATTCCAAGACGGTACGCCGTGCGCCAGCAGGTTTGCTATTCTGTAAGTCAAAACGCGCGTCTTGCCGGAGCCTGCACCTGCCATGACAAGCAAAGGTCCTTCAAGATATTGTACCGCCTCTTTCTGCGCGGGATTTAAATCTTTCAAAAGGTCTTCTTCGGTATGAACTTCTCCCTGTAAACTTACTTCGTCAGTAGTCAAAAATATCACTCCTTGTTTTCAAAGTACATACGATTACCGTCATCAAAAGTCAAAAAATTTTCGGCGATATCGGCAATTTTTTTACCGTTCAACTTGTCGCCGATTTTTAAAAACAACATTTCAAGCACTTTGCCTTCAGAAATTTTTTGAACCAGTGCAACTTTATTTTCGCCCAATGCAGTACCATGCAACACGAATTTTACTTCCGGCGGCTTAGGTGTTTGGTCAACTTCCGGCGCAGGCTGAATGACAATCACGGGCTCAACCGGCTTTGAAATTTTTTCCTCTGCCTTAGCGGAAACTTCAACTTTCGGCGGGTCAACCTTTTTTTCAGGCGCGGGATTGGGATTTTTAAAAGGATCGTAAATATAAATTTCATCCGCATTTGCGCCTATTACCGCCTTAACATTTCCACTTGTCGCCGTAACAGTTTCTGCAGGTAAGCTTTCAACCGAGTCAACTTGAGTTTGTACAGCGCGGGTATTTGTATTGTCAGCCTGCGAAATTTTTTGCGGCGCGGCAAGGTCAATTTCTTCACCGCGTTCAAAAGAATCCGTCACGGCAAAAATTATCGCGGCTAAAAGTGCCACTGCCAATAAGCCGAAACGAAATTTATTTTCCCGTACCTCTTCGAGTTGCGCTTTCAAAAAATCTTTCATTTTTAATTAGTGAGTAGTGAGTAGTTTTTTAATTCAGCATCCTTAATCCTTAATCCTTAATTCCCCTACAATCGCGGCATTGACGAAGGCGCGGAAAAGCGGGTGCGGGTGATTGGGACGGGATTTTAATTCAGGGTGGAATTGACAGCCTACAAAGTACGGGTGCAAACTTTTATCAAGCTCGATAATTTCAACCAAGCTGTCATCAGGCGAAACGCCGGCGATAACCATTCCGTTCGCTTGAAAAATTTCACGGAAATTATTGTTGAACTCAAACCGGTGACGGTGCCTTTCTTGAATTTCGGTAAATTCTTTCGCGTCACCAAAGTACGCGGCGGCAGTGAAAGTGTCAGGCGTGACTTTGCAAGGGTACGCGCCAAGTCGCATTGTGCCGCCTTTGTCCGTAACTTCGCGCTGTGAATCCATAAGCGCAATTACCGGAAAATTTGTTTCGGCATTAAATTCAGTCGAATTAGCGTCGCTGAAATTGCAGACGTTACGCGCAAATTCAATAACCGCGCATTGCATACCGAGACACAGACCGAGAAACGGAATTTTGTTGACACGCGCATAATTTATCGCTTTAATCTTGCCTTCAATACCTCTGTCACCGAAACCGCCGGGTACCAAAATGCCTTTGCAACCGCTGAAAACTTCGTCAAGGTCAACGTCCGGCGATTCAATTTTCTCAGCGTTAATGAACTTGACTTTAACAGCGGCGGAATTGTCAATGCCGGCGTGATGAAGTGCCTCAACTACCGAAATGTAAGCGTCAGGCAGTTCGACGTACTTGCCTACAACCGCGATTTTAACCTTGCGTTCGGGATTTTTAATCTTGTAAACCATACGCTCCCAAACTTCGATGTTTGCGGGAGATTGCGGCAGGTTAAGCTTTTCCAAAACAATTTTGTCAAGCCCTTCACTTTTCATAATCAGCGGCACTTCGTAAATTGTTTCAGCCGTGCGATTTTCAATTACGGCGTCTTCGTCAACGTCGCAGAAAAGCGCAATTTTCTTTTTCATGTCGCGTGAAATTGGGTGTTCCGTGCGGCAAACCAAAATGTCCGGTTGAATGCCTATTGCACGCAGTTCCTTAACGCTGTGTTGCGTCGGCTTAGTTTTCAGTTCACCTGCGGCGGCAATGTAGGGCAAAAGTGTCACGTGAATATAAATCGCGTCGTTTTTGCCGACATCCATTTTAACCTGCCGAAATGCCTCAAGGAAGGGCAGGCTTTCAATATCACCGACCGTGCCGCCGACTTCTGTAATTACAACGTCCGCTTTATCAAGTTCAGCTACGGAGTAAATGCGGGATTTAATTTCGTTGGTAATATGCGGAATTACTTGAACGGTTGAGCCTAGATAATCGCCTTTACGTTCTTTTGAAAGTACGCTCCAATAAACTTTGCCGGTCGTGGTGTTTGAATGACTGCTTAGATTTATGTCGATAAAGCGTTCATAATGTCCCAAGTCAAGGTCAGTTTCTGCGCCGTCCTCCGTCACAAAAACTTCACCGTGCTGGTAAGGACTCATTGTACCGGGGTCAATGTTTATGTAGGGGTCAAATTTTTGGATTGTAACTTTAATGCCGCGACTTTTTAAAAGCCGTCCGAGTGACGCCGCCGTAATTCCTTTGCCTAATGACGAAACAACGCCGCCCGTTACGAAAATGTATTTTGCCATGAAAAAATTCTCCCGCTTGATTCGGGGATTGGGGCTAGGGATTTGGGGTTAGGGGACTAGTCACTATTCCCTACTTACTATTAACTATTAACTATTAACCGTTTCAGTAGATTCAGTAGATTCAGCAGGCGTAGGTGTTGTAGCCTTTCTTGCGCCGCGTCCGCGTTTTGATTCAATCGGGTTCCATTCAGTCAACCCCCACTTGCCTTCACCGACGTGCTGAAAGCGGCTGTCCATATTAATCATTGTGTAGACTTCGGAAATTGCAACCGCCTCATTCTGCACGGATTTATTTTTTTTGTCGAGAATTTCAAGAATTAAATCTTTGAAGTACAAAGGATTATCTTTGCCGGATTCAGTCAAAATTCTGTATGCCACGTCAACTTCCGACATCTTTTCAAAATCATTATCGTTCAAAATATTTTCCTCCATATTAGGGAATAGGGAATAGGGAAGAGTAAAGAGGGAACAGGGAAGAGTGATTAGCCTACTCTCTACTTTCTACCCCCTACATTCTTAATCCTTAATTCTTAATCCTTAATTAATCCACGCTTCCGCCGAGATTTTCAAGCGAATCAATGACAAGCACGCAGTCAGGATTTACGTTACGCATTACAAACCGCATTTTCTCTTCCGGAATTGCCACACAACCCGCCGTCCAAGTTTTATTCGGTCCAAAACAATGCAAGAACAGCGCCGAGCCTTTACCCGCTACATTTTCCGCGTTGTAACCCATATTCAAACAATAGACGTAATGTACATTGTAGTCCACAAGGTGTTCACTGTTCGCCGTGTCAAGGTTAGGGTAGTCGCGAATGTCGACAAGCTCATTGTATCTGCAGTTGAAGTCGCCCGACCAATAATAATTTTCGTCAACCTGCACGTACGGAATGGAGCAACCGGGATCCGGCGCAATGCCGAAAGCGCGGTTAAATTTGAAAACGCCGACGGGAGTTTTGTTGTCGCCTTCGCGCTCTTTGCCGAGACCGTTTTTGCCGATAAGACCCGGCGTCGTCATCATCTGTTGCCATTCGCCGTTAATGTCACGTTGGTGCATTGAAACCCACGCCGTAGTTTGTCCGCCGACTTGTGCCACTACGAAAATTTGATTGGCATTCTGCGCGGCGGGCAGTCTTTGTATCCATTGCGGCGTTGTACTTTTCGCGGCGGCAAGGTTAATTCCGGTTACAAATGTCAAAATCATCACCGCCAATATTAAAAGTTTACGCATTTAAAATTTCCTTCACTTAACTCAAAACGGTTTTCAAGCCGCTTATATATTCGTCCGTCGACGGCAAATGAATTTTCGGTCTGCTTTTAACAACAGATTCGGCAATGTCGCTGATTAAATCGTACGCGAATTTTTGTCGATTATCGGCGGCGAACATATCTTTCAAAGTCGCGCCGTCCAATTTTTTACTAAGTTCATCGGCAACCGTTTCAGTCTCACTTTCGTTTAGAATAAAGTTAAATGCAACGTTTTGAAATTCATTTTGCAGAATCACAAACATTTTTTTACTGTCGTCTTCAATAAATTTATCCGTGACCGTTTGTGAAACTTTACCCGCCGCCGTACTGCCTGCAAAAGCGCCGATAAGACCGCCGACAATGCCGCCGACCGCCGTACCGACTATGGGAACTACCGAACCTACAGCCGCCCCTGCCGACGCGCCGCCCATCCAGCCGCCTATACCGCCTGCAACACCCGCAGAAGTATTCACCACGTTTTTGAAAAGTTGCTTAGCTGAAATTCTGCCGCGAAAAATATTTACAACGTCGCCTGCAGACAAAATTGCAACCGTCGCAATTCCCGTGACAACATTGCCGCGCAGTAACTTAGAAGCACTGCTCATTGCCGCCGCGCCGTAAATATTCGCGCCGCTACGAAAGGCGTTTACCAAATGTGCCGACGCGTGCGGACCGAGCATTCCTATAACGGCGTTCGACGCGGGAACCAGCGCACTGTTTAAACCCGCCTTCATCATCTGCCCGACCAAAATCGAACTTGCCCAAGCCACGCCGCCTACTTGCAAGCCGGTCTTAACCGATTCTTCCAGCGCCGATTCAAAAGTTTTTCCGCTCCACACCGATACGGCAAAAGTTACCGCCGCAGAAATTCCGCCGCTGTACGCACCGATTTTTATGCCGTCAATCGCGTCATAAGTCAGAGACTCGATTGTCCCCGCCTTTGCAATATTTTTCGCCTGTTCGTAAGTCACATTGCCTTTGCGGATAATTTCTTCAGCCTTTTGCACGCCGCGAATTTCGCCGCGATTAATACGATTTTGCATAGCCTTAACCGCGTCGTCGTACTTATCGGCGGGAACTTCAATTTGCATTGGCGAGCCGTCGGGATTGTAGTAGCGGAACTTGCCGTCTTTAAAACATTCCTGCACGCATTTTGAACCGGTACGGCAGTACTTACTTTGAATATTTAAGCCGTTTACAATTCTGTCCGCGCCGTTTTTCGCGTTGTCGTCGCCGATAATTTGGCGTCATTACCGGTCAAGTTGTCGTACAAATTATTAGCGCGTTCGGCGGCAAAGCCATGCCCGCGTTCACCGTGAAATTTTTCTTCGACGTAAACTTTAGCGGCAGTCATCTCAATGGCATTAACAAGCCCCGTCAACTTCACGCCGCAATACGGACAAATTTTTACACGTTCAGCAAAATTTCTGCCGCAATGCACACACCGCATTTGAATTGCTCCTACATTAATTCAATATATGCCTACATTGATTCTATGCTTACATTGATTCAGGTGCCGAGACGCCTAACAAATTCAGCGCGTGTTTAATTGTATGCGCCGTAATTTTTACCAGTGCAAGACGCGCCTTAGCAAGGTCAGCGTCGACGCCCAAAATTCTGCAGTCACGATAAAAGCTGTGAAACTGCGCGGCTAAATCGTAGGCGTAACGTGCAATGCGTTGAGGCGCAAATTCTTCAGCCGCTTTATCGACTTCGGCGGGGTATTCAAAAATTTTGTTGATAAGGTCAATTTCAGCGGCGGTAGTCATCATTGAAAATTTCGGCGCGGCGTCAAGCTTAAGCCCGACTTCTTCAGCCTGCCGAAAAATACTGCAAATTCTTGCGTGCGCGTACTGAATGTAGTAAACGGGATTTTCTGAACTTTGCTTTTTCGCAAGGTCAAGGTCAAAATCAAGTTGACTGTCAATCGACCGCATTAAAAAGAAGTATCGTGCCGCGTCCGTGCCGACTTCTTCCATGAGTTCGCGCAGAGTAATACTTTCGCCGGTACGTTTGGACATTTTGACGAGTTCGCCGCCGCGATAGAGTGAAACCATTTG
>JAFTEG010000398.1 GCA_017453765.1 Selenomonadaceae bacterium | reverse complement strand
TCCTTAAGCCGCCCTTCCAAAATTCCCAGCGTCAAGCGCGTGCCGTAGACGGGAACTGAAAGTTGTTTCATAATGTAAGGCAATAGTTTTGACGCACGGGCATGAGGATCACATTGGCGCCTTGCCTTACATTATGAAACAACTTTCAGTTCCCGTCTACGGCACGCGCTTGACGCTGGGAATTTTGGAAGGGCGGCTTAAGGAAAACGGCGTCGACTCCGGCAACCTGCGCGCAGTAAGTCAAGGCGAAATTGTTTCAATCGGCTGTTTCAGTGTCGGCTTTATTCGCGTCAATCATTCCATCCCCGATTCGGTCGGACTGTCGATAAAAACGCCGCTGGGAATGATTGTGCATACCGGCGATTTTAAATTTGATTACACGCCGATTGATGGCAAAATGACAGACTTTCGCAAGCTTGCAGATTTAGGCAACAAAGGCGTTTTAGTATTACTTGCAGATTCGACGAACTCTGAACGCGAAGGACATACGCCCAGTGAAAAAACCGTCGGTCTTGCCTTTAACCGCGAATTTCAAGGCGCGTCCGGCAGAATCATCGTTGCGACTTTTTCATCGAACGTTCACCGAATACAGCAGGTAATTGATATGGCGGTACGCTACCGGCGGCGCGTTGCAATTTTGGGCAGAAGTATGGTAAACGTCGTCAACATTTCGCTTGAACTCGGCTACATTCACGCGCCGGAAGGCGTCATCATTGACATTGAAGACATTATGAATTATCCCGCCAACAAAATCGTTATCATAACTACCGGCAGTCAAGGCGAACCTATGAGCGCGCTGACACGTATGGCGCTTTCGGATCATCGGCAGGTTGACATCATTCAAGGCGACACGGTGATAATTTCTGCCACGCCGATACCCGGCAATGAAAAGCTGGTGGCTAAGACGGTTGATAATTTACTGCGTCTCGGCGCTAAAGTTATTTACAGCCGCAACGCCGGCATTCACGTTTCCGGTCATGCCTCGCGCGAAGAATTAAAGCTTATGCATAATTTAATACGTCCAAAATTTTTTATCCCCGTGCATGGTGAACTGCATCATCTCTTTGCGCACGCGCAACTTGCAGAGGAATTGGGCATGGCGCGGGATCATATTTTGGTTGGCGAAAACGGCTATATTTTTGAGTTCACTAGAGAGCGCGGAAAAATTATCGGCAGGGTAAATTGGGGCGTCGTAATGGTTGACGGCTTAGGCGTAGGTGACGTCGGCAATATCGTGCTACGTGACAGGCGGCAACTTTCGCAGGACGGCATTTTAATTGTTGTCATTACTATTAACCGCTACACGGGAAAAATTGTTGCCGGTCCCGACATTGTATCGCGCGGCTTTGTTTATGTTCGCGAATCGGAAGAGCTTATGGACGGCGCGAAGGAAAAAGTTACGCAAGCCTTGAAACACTGCGCGGAGGAACAAATTTTGGATTGGACTACGATTAAGGTAAATGTAAAAGACGCCTTGTCACAGTATCTGTTTGACCAAACGCGCAGGCGTCCGATGATTCTACCGATTATCATGGAAGTGTAATAATTTTTTAATTTTTAATTTGAATTTTAAATTACTTTTTTCTTTGTAGGTTGTAATTACTTTTCTTTGCGCAAAAAAACGTAACAAAAGAAACTTTTACAAACAGCCTACAATATAATTAAGTATCCCACGTGTTATCAAAAGGCAATTAAAAAATAATCTGCTTAACTTGCAAATAATCTTTAATTGTGGTAAATTATGCAAGCTTTAAAAAAATTTCTGTACAAATTATTTTGGAAGGAGATATTTAAATGGCAGTAAGTTTGAAAAAAGGTCAGAAAGTTGACTTGACAAAGACGAATCCCGGCTTGAAAGAAGTCATGGTAGGTCTCGGCTGGGACGTAAAACGCTATGACGGCGGCAGTGACTTTGACTTGGACGCGTCCGTATTTATGCTTGCAGACAGCGGCAAAGTTCCTACGGACAACGAATTTATTTTTTACGGCAACAAAAAGCATTCCTCCGGCTCGGTCGAACATATGGGCGACAACTTAACCGGCGAAGGCGAAGGCGACGACGAACAAATTAAAATCAACCTTGCCGCAATTCCCGACAACATCCAGAAGATTGATTTCACCGTTACCATTTATGAAGCCGAACAGCGCAAACAAAATTTCGGTCAAGTCGAAAATGCCTTCATTCGCATTGTAAACGCGGCTAACGGCGAAGAGTTAATCCGCTACGATTTGACGGAAGATTTCTCAATCGAAACGGCGGTTGTTGTAGGCGAGCTTTATCGTCACGGCGGCGAATGGAAATTCAACGCTATCGGTTCCGGCTTTGAAGGCGGTCTTGCGGCGCTTGGCAGAAATTACGGCGTAAACGTAGGATAAAATTTTTATCGACGTAATATAAATTTTTACATAAGATTTTTTTCAGGGAGTAGGGATAAATTTTCCCTGCTCCAAATTTTTTTGAAAGGAAAGATTAAAATGGGCGTAAGCTTGAAAAAAGGACAGAAAATTAATCTTGTCAAGACGGACGGCAGAAAACTTACAAAGTTAATGGTCGGTCTCGGTTGGGACGCCGTTGAACAGCCGCAGGGTTTTTTCAGCAGACTTTTTAACGGCAAGATTGACATTGACTGCGACGCGTCGGTTTTCCTCTGTCAAGGCGGCAAATTCGTCGATAATGATGACTTGGTTTACTTCGGCAACCTTGAACATCATTCGCACGCCGTTAAGCATATGGGTGACAATTTGACCGGCGAAGGCGAAGGCGACGACGAAGAAATTTTCGTCGACTTGAATAAGATACCTGCCGAATACGATAAGCTGATTTTTGTTGTCAACGTCTACAAAGGCATGGAGCGCGAACAGCATTTCGGTATGATTAAACGTGCGTTTATTCGCGTGGTTGACAATGAAAGCAACGAGGAGCTTTGCAGGTTCAACCTCACCGAAGATTACAGCGGCATGTTGTCAATGATAGCCGGTGAAGTTTACAAGCGCGGCGATGAGTGGAAGTTTAACGCTATCGGCAACGGCACGAAGGATATTAATCTGACCGAGCTCAGCAAGCATTTCAGATAAAATTTTTTTATAAAAGATTTTGTTGATGATAAAGTGTAAAGGATTTTTGTAATGCGAAAAATTTTTACATTTTTGGCGGCGATTTTGTTCGCGACGAATATTTTTTTGTCGCCGATTGCAAGCGCCGCAACTTTAACCTTTGAGCAGATTAATCCGCAGGTCGAAGGATACGTGGCAAGTTTGCCGACAGCTAAGAAAGCTTATAAGAGTTCTCAGCGTCCGATTTTGATTCAAGGCGCCATGACTGCTGAAGTCGGAAACCTCATAAATGCGCTGAAAAATCCCGTCGTCTACTGGCATATGCACTACCTTTTTGTAGCAGGTACGTATAAAAATTATCCCGTAGTAGTTTCGCGTACCGGAGTTGGTATGGAAAATGCGGCGGCGTCCACCGTGCTTGCCATTGAAAAATTTAATCCCATTGCCGTAATTAATCAAGGCACGGCAGGCGGTTACTTGCCGAATCTGCACGTTAATGACATTGTGATAGGCGACAGTTCGATAAATTATAGCGCGTACAAGGAGGAATATTCTCCCGCCGGTGAATATGACATTACTAAACAAACTCTGCGCGGTATTTCGGCTTACGACAAAGATAACAAAGAATCGACGGAGTTTAGAAGATTTTCCGACTTTAAACCCGATGAAAGACTTTTACAAGCTGCAAAAACTACCGCCGCGTTGAATAAAAATTGGAACGTGACGCCGGGAACTATCGGCAGTGCGGACAGTTGGAATAACGCCATTGACCATATAGCTTTTTTGCGTGACAATTACGGCGTGGCTTGTGAAGAAATGGAAACCAATGCCGTTGCGCAAATGTGTCATACGGCGGACATTCCTTTCATTGGTATTCGCATAATTTCCGACAATGCCGTAACCGGCGAAGATTTTGAACTTGCATCGGCACTTCCTTGCCAAGATTTTGTTTTGCTTGTGACAGAAAAACTTATTCGCGACATCAAAGCAAAAAGATTTTGATTGATAGAGGATATTTTTTACCGGCTAAAAGCTACAAGCTAACAGCTAAAAGAGGTGTTTTTTTAATTGAAGATTACAGGTTTGACTGACGCGCAGGTTAAAGAGAACGTTGCCAAGTACGGCGACAACTCCATTACCGAACAGGCGCGCGAAGGTTTTTGGGATAAACTTAAAAACAATTTTGACGATCCGATTATAAAGATTTTAATTTTTGCGTTGATTCTAAACGTAATTTTTGCGTTTATGGGCAAGTCTGAATGGTACGAATCCGTCGGCATTGCACTTGCTGTATTGCTGGCAACTTTCGTGTCGACATATTCAGAGTACAACAATGAAAGCGCTTTTCGCAAATTGCAGGGCGAAGCGTCAATGATAAAGTGCAAAGTCTATCGTAACGGCGCCGTTGTTGAAATTCCGATTAACGATATCACAATGGGCGATTGCGTCCTTTTGCAGACGGGTGACAAAATTCCTGCGGACGGCGTGATTATCGACGGTTCAATTACGGTTGACCAATCCATTTTGAACGGCGAAGCTAAGGAAGAGGAAAAAAATCCCGCGCCTGATTCTGCGGCTGATGAAGAGGCGGCAGGCAGCACGGACTTTTTAAATCCGCACAAAGTCTTTCGCGCGGCGGTAGTTGCAGGCGGCAGTGCGGTAATGCGTACAGTCACGCTCGGCGACAACACGGTTTACGGCAAGATTGCTAAGGAATTGCAGGTCGATGAGGATCGTGACACGCCGCTTAAAGTTAAGCTCGGCGACTTGGCGGGACAAATTTCAAAGTTCGGCTACATTGGCGGTATCGCGATTGCAATAGCGTTTATGTTTCAGCGCATTGTAATTCATAACGGCTGGGACGGCGCCGCGATTGCCGCGTACTGCTCCGACATTATGACGATTTTAAATGACTTGGTCGGCGCGGTTATGCTTGCCGTTATCATTATCGTTATGGCGGTGCCGGAAGGTCTGCCGCTTATGATTTCCATTGTCTCCGCGCAGAATATGGGCAAGATGCTGAAAGATAACGTCCTTGTGCGTAAAATCTCCGGCATTGAAACGGCTGGCAGTTTGA
>JAFTEG010000397.1 GCA_017453765.1 Selenomonadaceae bacterium | reverse complement strand
TGGTGCGTTCAAACGGCGTTGTCGAAGATTTCGGCAAAGGTCTTGCCAACGCGAAATTTTATGAACTCAAGGCGGAAGATTTACAAGGCGACATTGCGGAAGGCGTTCAGCATGCTTGGTACGAATATCCCGACGCCGATGACCGTCACCCTTGGGAGGGAATTACAGAGCAAAAATATACCGGACCGAAAACCGGCACGGCTACCGCGTGGCAGACGCTTGACGAAGGCGGTAAATATTCATGGCTTAAAACGCCGAAATGGAAAGGTAAGCTTTGTGAAGTCGGTCCGCTGGCTCATTACATTATCATTTACACGAAGGCGCAGAAAAAACTTTTGCCGAATCCTACTTGGGCTGAAAAAATGATGCTTGACCAAATTGCCGCCGTCACGAAAGTTTTGGGCGTACCCGCCGAAACGTGGATGCCTACAATGGTCGGACGTACCGCTTGCCGCGCTCTCGACGCGCAACTTGCCGCCGAAATTAATAAATTCTTCTTCGACAAACTTATTGCAAATATCAAGCTCGGCGACACGGCGACAATGAATAATGAAAAGTGGTACCCCGATACTTGGCCCAATGAATGTCACGGCGTCGGTCTTTACGAGGCTCCGCGCGGCGGCTTAAGTCACTGGGTCGTTATCAAGGACGGAAAAATTGACAATTATCAATGCGTTGTTCCCACTACGTGGAATGCTTGTCCGCGCGACGATAAGGCAGGACACGGCGCCTTTGAACTTGCAATGATGGATACGCGCGTTGCAGACTCAAATAAGCCGCTTGAAATTGCCCGCGTAGTTCGTTCATTCGATCCGTGCATGGCTTGCGCAACTCATATGTACAACGCGAAAGGTGAAGAAATTTCCGTCGTTTCCACTGCCCCGCATTGGAGGTGAGCGACATGAAAGCTGTTAAAGAAGTTAAGCGCAAGGAATTTTATATTTTCAGCCCCTTCCTGCGAATCTTTCACTGGATAATGGCGTCACAAATTGTTATCCTCTTTATCACGGGACTGTTAATCACCAAACCCATGAATGTTTCGACGACAGAGCCTTTCTTCACGATAACTTCAATGGACTTGGTACGCGACATTCATTTTGTAGCGGCGTTTATCCTCTGCGCGTCATTAATTCTGCGCGTATACGGCTTTATCGTCAACAAGGGCGACAGACTTTTCCCGCGCGTTTGGGAAGGTCATTTTTACGAAGAGACGGTAGATGTTGCAATGCATTACATGCTTGTCAAGCCGCACCATGCGTCCTTCCTGCGCAACCCGCTGGCAAGAATGTCTTACGCGGCGCTGTACGCAATGCTGGCGATTGAAATTTTAACCGGCTTTGCAATGTACTTTATGACTTCCCCTTCAACTACCGGCGGCTTGCTTTTCGGCTGGGTGAATCGTTTCCTTGATAGCGAAATGATGACGCATTACGTTCACCACTACGTTGCATGGTTTATAATTCTCTTTGCTATCGGTCACATGTACATGGTCGTTCGCGCAGAATTTATGGAAGGCGAAAGCGAAGTTTCCAGCATGTTCAGCGGCAAAAAAATTCTTGCGCACGATCCTAAAGACGCGAAAGAATTGGAATAAAATTTGCTTAGCTTAGAAAAAATTTTTCGTAGCTTAGAAAAAAATTTTGCACCGGCTGAAAACTTTGCACCGGCTTAAAATTTTGTACCGGATAAAAAAATTACTCCTGCGTTTAGGCGCGGGAGTTTTTTAATTTAAAAAAGTTTAATGAAATTTTAAGTCAATTTGTCCCCAGGGAATCTTGACTGTTAATTTTGCATAGCTATAATTACGAAAAAAAATTATGATAAATTTTTACACTGCAGAAGGGAAAGATTTTTATGGCTGAATACAATGCAATTAACTCCACTGTTGCAAATGAATTGGTCGAAGGCACGGAAGGCAACGACAGCATTAAAGTTTACGGTAACCATTCGACGGTACAGGCGCTCGGCGGCGACGATATCATTTCGGTAAACGGCGGCAGACATGACAACGGCATTTGGCTTGACGGCGACGAAACAAATTTGATTGACGCAGGCGCAGGCAATGACTCTATCGGCGTATTTTCGCGCGGCGCAAGCGTTCTCGGTGGCGCAGGTAATGATACCGTTGACTTTAACAGAGCGCACACCTACGCGAACGGCGGAGAAGGCAACGATTTATTTTTCTTCAATCGTCTTGATACAAACGATGCTTTAACCGATATCACAATCGCCGGCGGCGCAGGCAGTGATACCATTGAAATGAGACCGTACTACACGACTTATTATTCTTCGCCTTATTCAGATGACAGAGCAATTAAAATGCTTGTTACGGATTTTTCCGGCGATGACGCAATTCGCATTGATGAAAATAATCCCGGCGATTATGACGGCACGTATAGCACCTATCGCACCTTGACGCAGGAAGTTGTAGGCGGCAATGTTGTTATCAGCGACAACGCGTCAATCTCAAGCTACGGCGGCAACACCTCAAATCAAACCGTTGACCCCAAATTCAGCATAACTCTTCAAGGCGTAAGTGACATTTCGCAAGTTGCCGACGCTAAATATTACGTCTACTACAATGACGCGCCGAGAGCTTATACAACGTTCGGCGAATTTTTCGGCGTCACGTCCACAAGCACTACCGATACCGTACAAACTGCCACTGACACTACAACGACTTCTGCAAGCGGCACGACAACTTCAACAACTACAACCACTGCTGAAACCACTACAACTACCACGACTACCACGACTGAAACTTCTACCACGACTACAGTCACGCCTACCGTAGGCGCGGCAACTTCTCAGAGTGATACTGCGACAGGCGGCGGCACGGTTGTAAATAATTATTACGGCGACGTTTACAATGTCAGCGGCAACAGCGGCACGGTAGTTATAAACAGCAGCGTTGAAGGCGGCGTCGGCAACACCGTGATAATTAACAAGGAAGGCGACACCTACACCTACAATGCAGGCGATAAAGTCATTAACAACTATCAGCAGGGCGAAGTGGTACGGCTTGACGATTATCAAGGGCTTGACGATATCAGCGGCAACAGTTTTTATATCAAGTCACAGAGCGGCAGACTTGAAATTCAAAATATGCGCGATAAATTTGTCGGCTACAGCGCCTTTAACAGTGAAGTCATCGCCTATTCCTACGTTGCATCCGGCGGCGGAAATGTCGACGGTCGCGGCAAGAGTCAAGCTGAAATTTTAATCGGTGCTGACCATAACAATAACCAAATTTTTGCAGGCAACGGCGGCTCAAGTGTATGGGGCGGTAACGGCGGCGCTGATACGTTGGTAGGCGGCGACGGCTACGACGAATTTGTCTTCGCGCAGGGCTCAGGCGGCGACGTGATTCAAAATGCCGGCTCAAATGACATTGTAAATCTTCTCGGCGTCACGCTTGACCAAATTGCAGACGTTTCTGTAAGCATGGAGCAAGTTCACATCAGCTTTACGAACGGCGAATTTTTGCAGGTTAAAGGCAACAGCGGCGTAGGTTATCGACTGCAAGACCAAACTTATGTCTGCAATCAGTCAACCGGTCAATGGTCTACAAAATAAGGCTATTAGATCGATAGTGGATAGATCGATGGATCGATAGTGGATAGATCGATAGTAATTTTCTGAAAGCTGTAAGCTCTAAGCTATATCTGCAAACCGCTGATAAGTTTTTCCATTGCGTCACGGTAAGCGGCAGGCATTTTCTCTTTAGTCGAGTATTCGTAAAAGTCCACGAAATGTTCAAGCGGCGAAAC
>JAFTEG010000396.1 GCA_017453765.1 Selenomonadaceae bacterium | reverse complement strand
TTTGCAAATTACGTAACTGCCGCAGTAGGAGAGGCGCGCACGGACGCGCGCCCCGTCCGCACCATGAGCGTGACGCGAATGCTGCGGACATGTTTTCTTTTGATACTTTTCTTTTGCGCCAAAAGAAAAGTATATCTAAAACACTTAAAAATTTATTAATGTTTGAATTAATCAACACGCCCTAGCTTGAAATTGGAGTGATTGACTTGAAAAAAGTTTTTGTCGCGGCATTGGCGGTAATTTTTTTTTCATACTAAGCGGCGAAAAAATTTACGTGACGGCGGAAGTTGACGGCAAGGAAATTACCGTGACTTCGGTTGACGCGAAAAAAAATCTGCCGCTGACGATAAATTTCATTCATTCGGTACAGAAAACGCCGGTGATTGAGGAGCTGGAATTTGACGGCGAAAAATTTATTTTACTGCGGACGAAGTACCAATCTCACGGTGTCGGTCTGCCGTTTATGGAAAGTGACGGCACATTTCGCGAAGAGGACGGCTTTTTCATAATGGACGACATGAACCGCCCCATTCAAAATTTGTCACTGCGAACCGGCGTCGGCACAAATCTTACAATTATGATTGACGGTCAAGAAATTAAACTCTATGAAAAATTTCCCGCCGGTACGAAGATTGACATTTACCGCAGTTCAGCGCTGAAAAAATTTTTAGGCAGTTAAGGCGGCAGGAACTTTTCAAGGTGTGGCAAATATATTTATCACTCTATAATTAAGTACCAAAAAGGTGGTGATTTATATGGTAAGGTCTTACGACGTAGATATTTTACGCTCCGGCATGAAAATCGGGCGTGATGTTATGGATTTGGACGGCTCAACGGTTTTAAAACAAGGCGTTATCCTAAATGCCGATTCGATTGATAAACTGCGTAAGAAAAATATTTTTTCGGTATTCATTGACGAAGATGAAGAAGATGAAGAAGAAGTCAGCATGGACGAGTTCATGTTGGATTCGGAATACTTGGATCACTACAAGCGCACGTACAACCTTGTACAAAATGTTTATTATCAGGCGGCACGCGGCGACGGCATAAACATACGCGATTTGGACGCCGTATTGGCGCCGGACAATATCAACTTGCTTTGTGACGTATCGACGGCGGTAACGCAAATTCACAACATGTCGCGTGACGGTGACTACGTAATTCACCACGCAACCAATGTCGGCATTTTGGCGGGACTCATGGCGCGTTGGCTGAAATATCCCGACAAACCCAAACGCGAAATTGTCTTGTCAGGCATATTAAGCGAACTCGGCAAAATGAAAGTGCCGCCGGAAATTTTAAATAAAAAAGGTAAACTTGAACCGGAAGAAATGGACATTGTCAAACGTCACGTCGACTACGGCTACGACATGTTAAAAGTTTCGCCGCTTAAAATTTTTCGTGACGTGTTAATGGGCGTCCTGCAACACCATGAGCGCTGTGACGGCTCCGGCTATCCCAATCGTCTGCGCGGTGACGAAATCAGCGACTTCGGCAAGATTATCGCGATAGTTGACATTTACGACGCAATGGCGGCTAACCGCTCCTATGCAAGGCGAAATTCTCCCTTCGACATTTTTAATGTTTTGTTTAAAGATATTTCGCACGGCAAGCTTGATAAAAAATTCGGCTTGATACTGATGTTTCGCCTGCGTCATTCGTTTAACGGCTGCTGGGTTGGTTTGACCAACGGCAAGCGTGCTAAAATTGTTGAGATTGACGAAATGCGTGTAACGGATCAGCCGATTGTTAAGACGTTGAAAGGCGAAGTCATAAACCTTAATGAGACGCCGGATTTAAAAGTTGAGGCAATGCTCACGGCTAAAGAAATTTAAACATTATGGGCTAAAGAAATTTAAATTATGCCCGCTCGTTTCAGAGTGACGGTTAGTATAAGAGAGGATGGAAAGCGCGCCTTATCCCGCGAATTATTTCACGGATACTCGACGCGCAATTTTAATGAATGTATTAATTTCCGGCTATTACGGCTCGAAAAATGGCGGCGATGAAGCAATGCTCGCGTCAATGTTGGAGGTTTTGCGCGAAAGTGAAGACTTAAAATTTACCGTCATTTCGCTCAATCCCGAATACACAAAAAAACGTCACAATGTCGACGCCGTAGGGTGGCTGGATATTTTTTCTATCATTAAAAAAATTTTGAACGCAGACCTTCTTATTTCCGGCGGCGGCTCCCTACTGCAAAACGTGACAAGTTGCCGAAGTTTGTACTACTATCTCGGCATTATTTTTCTTGCAAAATTTTTCGGCTGTAAAGTTATGCTCTACGCGCAGGGTATCGGTCCAATTCGCGGCGCATTTCCTTCATGGCTTATGAAAGTAATTTTAAATCGCGTCAATCTTATTACCGTTCGTGACAAAGGCTCGCTTGACGAACTAAGGCGGCTTAAAATTACCGTGCCGAAAATTTTTTGTACCGCAGACCCCGTGCTGGCGCTTAATCCCGTGCCGCTTACTTTCGGTAAAAAAATTCTTGATCGGCATTCGGTTGACATTAACGCCACGCCGAAAATTGGCGTTGCCGTGCGGCATTGGATTGACTGGGACAAATGCAGAAATGAAATTGCCGCCGCATTGGATATGTTGGCTGAAAAAATTTCCGCGCAGATTATCTTCATACCCATGCATTTTCCGGAGGACGTGAAGGCGGCTAAATCTATCGTGCAACTTATGAAAAATCCTTGTACCGTCATTGAAGAGGAACTGCTGACGGCGGAAAATCTCAGCTTGATAGGGTGCATGGACGTTTTACTTGCCATTCGCCTGCACGCATTGATTTTTGCCGGCGTTATGGGCGTCCCCATGCTCGGTATTTCCTACGACCCGAAAATCGGTCGCTTTCTCGATTCTATTCACGAAAAGCCGCTTGGTAATCTGCAAGATATCACTGCCGATAAAATTTTTGCCGAAACGATTAAACGCCTTGACGCCGATAAAAATTTTTATGACGAATCAATTTTGGCAAATCTGCGCGAACTGTCTTTGAAAAATGCTAAACTCGCCTTTGAACTTTTAGGGATGAGGGAACAGGGATGAGGGAACAGGTTTTAAAAGCTACCGGCTGACAAAGGTATTGAATTTAATTGGAAAATATAAAAAACACTGTAAAAAAAATTCCTCAAGTCAATGACATGGAATTGGAATTGCTCGGCATGTTACTTCTCAAAGACGGCGCGGCAATTCCTACTGTATCGTCAATTTTGAAGGCGGAGGATTTTTACTTAGATGAACATAAACTGGTTTACAGCGCAATTTTAAGCCTGTATATCAGAAAAATCCCGCCGTCAATGCCGTCATTGGCAGAAGAATTGCGCATGCGTAATGAGCTTGAAAAAGTCGGATACAATCTGATAATGGACTTAGGTCAAGTCGCCTTCACAACCGCTTACGCCGAATCTTACGCGCAGAAGATAAAAGAAAAATCTTTGCTCAGGCAACTTATTCAAGCCGGTGAAAATATCGTCAATGAATCCTACGAGGCAAAAAAACCTATTGATGAGATTTTGGACTACGCCGAAAAACAGGTATTTGCCGTAACGTCAACCAAAAATAATACTGCCGAACTTGAAATTGTTCACCCCATATTGCAACGCGCATTTGAAAAAATTCAGCGTGCCGTTGACAACAAAGGTAAACCTACCGGCATTGGCAGCGGCTTTACCCATTTCGACAAAGTGACAAGCGGCTTTCAAAATTCCGATTTAATTTTAATTGCCGCGCGTCCTTCAATGGGTAAAACTGCCTTTGCACTGAATATCGCTTTAAACGCCGCATTGGCAAGAAAAACTGTCGCCGTATTCTCTCTTGAAATGAGCAAAGAGCAACTCGGTCAGCGTCTTTTGAGTATTCGCAGCGGCATTGATTCTCTTAAAATGAATACCGGCAATTTAAGTGAAGATGAAATTGTGGAAGTCGCTCATACCGTTGACGAACTGGCAAGCATAAACCTTTTTATTGACGACACGGCGGCCATTTCAATTTTGGAATTGCGTTCAAAAGCACGACGCCTTAAAAATGATCGCGGTCTTGACTTGCTTGTTATCGACTACCTTCAACTTATGCAGGGCAGTAAGGGTTCTTCAAAAGGCTCCGATTTTAACCGGCAACAGGAAATTTCCGAAATATCGCGCAGTCTTAAGGCATTGGCGCGTGAATTGAAAATTCCGATTATCGCGTTAAGTCAGCTTTCACGTAATGTCGAACTTCGCGCAGATAAACGCCCTTTGTTAAGCGACTTGCGCGAATCCGGCTCACTCGAACAGGACGCCGATATCGTTATGTTTCTCTACCGCGAAGAATACTACAATCAAGAAACTGAAAACGTCAATCAGGCGGAGGTTATCATTGCCAAAAACCGCAACGGTCCCACTTCATCAATTAAGTTGCAGTTTACTAAAGAGTGTATGCGTTTTGCCACGCTTGCCTATGAAGATAATGAGTAATGCGTAATGAAAAATTTCTAGCCCCTAGCCCCTAATCCCTAATCCCTATTCCCTAAAAGGAGTGATATTTTGCCCGTACCCACACAAGAACAGGTTATCCAATTTTGTCACGATAACACGATAATAGATTTTCTGGGCGTCGAAATTGTACCGACAGCAAACGGCTGTGTTCGCCTTGAACTCGACGTTAAAGAAAATCATTCCAACCCCTACGACATACTGCACGGCGGCGTTATGACAACTATGGCTGATACCGCAATGGGCGCCGCTTGCCTTATGTATAATAAAAAAGTCGTCACCGTGTCCATAACTATGGACTTCATGCACCCCGTTCAAATGGCGTCCCGAATCATAACCGACGCCAAAGTTTTAAGCGAAGGTCGCCACATTTTTAATTGTGAATGCACTTTGCACGATGCCGACGGAAAAATTTATGCAAAGTCCCACGCCGTATTCTTCGCAATTTCAAAGCTGATTGACTCTGATTAAACCTTATCGACGGTTGATTCCGATTAAAACTATCGAAGATTGAATTTATCTCAAAAGTTATCGCCAATCAGTTAAATGATAAAAAGTTTTATTTGACAAAATAAAATCTTTGTATTAAAATTCGCGCGTCTTAAAAGTGGAGCAAAAATTTCACGGTTAGAGGAAACACGGACACTCAAGCAGGTGATTTTTGCAACACGGTAAAGACTGCCGAATTTTTTTATTTCCTTTTTTGAGGAGGTTCAAAAATGAAAAAATCTGTAGTTTCAGCCTTAGCCGCCGCAGTTATGCTCGGCGGTTTTGCAATGCCTGCACAGGCCGCGCAGAATCCCTTCAGCGACGTGAACGAACATCACTGGGCTTATCAATCCGTCACCGAATTGGCGGAAGCGGGTATCATCACCGGTTATGACAACTCCGATCCCAGCTTGAACGGCAAATTCATCGGCGGACGTAACATTACCCGTTACGAAATGGCGCAAATGATTGCAAAGACGTTGGCACGCATTGAAGGCGAAACGAGTCCCTTTGCAATTCAACTTCGCGGTCACCAATGGACGTTCGTAGACAACAGCGGCGTACGTCGTACGGTTGACGGCACGGTTGTTCCTTTCAAACTCAGCAACGGCGCCGTAGTTGATATGGACAAGTTGAACCAGTTGGAAGCGCTTGTTTATGAACTGCAGGACGAACTTACCTCACTCGGTATGCGTGTTGAAGATTTGGAGGCGCATTCGGACAAAGTTAAATGGGGCGGCAAGATTGAGTACACCTACCATAACTTGAAACCGCGTGACGGTGAAAAGGAGACTTATAACGGCTATATCTTCCGCCTTGAGCCGGTGGCGTACATTGA
Source organism: Selenomonadaceae bacterium (assembly GCA_017453765.1). Classification (GTDB taxonomy): domain Bacteria; phylum Bacillota; class Negativicutes; order Selenomonadales; family Selenomonadaceae; genus Quinella. The sequence goes on along the minus strand of JAFTEG010000396.1, from coordinate 1,331 downwards.
CGATAATCACTGGGAAAGCGGACATTACATTCCGGACAGTGCACGCGAATGGAAAGACGGCGAACAACACGGCGAAACTTATCATCACGGACATTGGTCAGCAAGAGCACGTCTTGACGCTTACGGCGATATGAGCCATGACAGTACAAGCAATGTTTCATTGGAACGCGCATGGGCACAAGGTGAATATGACAACTTCCAAATTAAGATCGGTAAGTTTGAGTTCTATACGAATGAAGAAGGTTTGATTTGGGATACTGAAATTTCCGGCGCGCAGATTGACTACGGCAAAGGTCCCTTCCTTGCAACGTTAATCGGCGGTCGTCTTGCGGCTGACAAAATCGGTTATCCCGATTACCTTGACGCCTCTATCTCAGATTTTGCGGACGCCTACACTGACTGGGCAAGAAACCCCACAGATCACGTAGCAGGCGACGCGGCAAGCAACGTTGTAGGTATTAATCTGCAGTACGATCCGGCGTTCGATTCGGAAGATTTTAAAAAAGGCATTTACGGCGGCTTGTCTTGGTACCATATAAAAGATGACGATCTTTGGTACGTAAGCAAGGACGGTGAAGGCAACAAGGCAAATATTTGGGGCGTCAATCTCGGCTACTGATTCACGCCGGAACTGAACCTTTTCGGCAGTTATATACACAACACCAAAGCCGATTTTGAAAAAAATTCGTGGCAGGCGCAGTTGGAGTACGGCACTTATGACGATGCAAGCGAAAAAGGTCAATGGTCGGTTTTTGCAGGCTACCGCAAATTTGGTCAAGGCTCCGGTTTTCAAGGAACTACAGATGAAGATATCCTGCTCGGTCACAAAGGCTGGTTTGTAGGCGCGTCTTACGCTCCCTTCAAAAATATCGGTCTCATTGCCAAGTACGGCGATAACAGAAAAATTACCGGCGAAAGCGACAAAGTGAAACATTTCTTCGGACGCGTTGAGTTCTTCTTCTAAGCCGTTAGAATATTTCTAAGCTGATACATTTTTTCCATAAATAAAATTTAGAGTCTTTGATAAATTCAAAGGCTCTTTTTTGTTAGGGATTAGGGATTAGGGGCTAGGGGTTAGGGAACAGTGCTAAAAGCTACCGGCTAATCATTAAAATTCAATGAAATTATGCTGTAAGTGAAGAAAGTATTTTTAGTGTTAGCGCTATCTTTGGTGATATAATGTGAAATTGCACTGAAAAAAATTTTTTAAATGCTAAAAAAAATCACTTGACAATAAAAAATTTCTGTATTACAATGCGCACGTCTTGAAGGTGAAGCGACAAGGTCGAGTTCAGAGGAAACATGGACACTCAGACAAAAGGACTTTGAAG
>JAFTEG010000395.1 GCA_017453765.1 Selenomonadaceae bacterium | reverse complement strand
TTACTTTTCTTTGGCGCAAAGAAAAGTAACAAAAGAAACATAGCGGCATTAAGTGCGTCCACGTTTTACGTTGCGGTAATTTATGCGTTACTGCCGCGATTAACCGTTACGATAATTCAGATGTTACGAATCGACGCTGGTTAATGCCGCTCTTTAATTTTAAATTTATCGCGTTGACTTTATTCAACACGACCTAACCGCTAATTCTTTCAAGCAGCAGTGACGCCGCGCGCGAAAATATTTGGTGCGGTTTCCAAATAAAAAAATTTCGGCAAGTCTGCGGCGGTTCAAGCGGGCGAAAAGTAAGTACAGAGTCTTCATTAAGATTAAGCAGCATGTCAAGGCTAATCACGTACCCTACGCCTTCCTCCGCCATAAGCGACGCATTGTAAAGCAAAGTGTACGTTGCAACGATATTCAGCGCACTTTCGTCCGTGCCGAGCCAGTTCAGCAATTCTTTTTGTGCAAGAGATTGTTGGGACATAATCAAAGGCAGTCCGTTTAAATCTTCTGCGCGAATTTTTTCGAGACGTGCAAGCGGGCTGTCCTTTCGCATAATCACGCCCCAAGTATCCTTGTGCGCAAGTTCAATATAGCGGTAATAATTCGGCGGCTCCGACTGAATTAAAAAGCCAAAATCTAGCGTGCCTTTTTCCAAACCTTCCTTGACGCCGCTGTAATCCATACTGTACAAGTGGCAGTTAATGTGCGGAAAATCCTTTCGCAATTCATAAACGGCACGGGCAATAATTCTCATACCAGCCGTTTCGCCGCAACCTATTTTAATGTTGCCGCTGACACCTTCGCGCGAATTTGAAATTTCGTCGACGGTTTTTTCCATTAACGAATTTAATTCTTCTGCGCGCTTTTTTAAAAGATATCCCGCCTCTGTCAAAGTGGTACGCCGACTACTTCTGAAAAAAAGTTTTACGCCCAATTCCTCTTCCAAATCCATCAGCTGACGAGAAAGCGCAGGTTGAGATAAGTTCAACTCCGCCGCCGCACGAGAAATATTTTCCGTCCGCGCAGTTGCCAAAAAATATTTCAGTACGCGAAATTCCATTAACATCACCTCGCCGTATCGGATAAAATTTTATGCGTTTCAATTATCGCCCGTCATTAATTATAAGTATTTGTTATTTTAATGTCTCCGTGCTATCATTTCAACATAAAATAAAATTTTTTTCCAAGTGAAAAGGAGAGTTACGGCGATGAAATTTTTCAGCAAGAAGAAAACTGCATTTATGGTGGCGGCAATGTTGGCGGGAAGTTTTATTTTCGGCGGCGCTGAATCTACGAGTTATGCGGCGGTATCGGCGGGAACTTTGGCGGCGGCGTCACAGATGAAAAATTCGTCCATAAGCAACCTTACCGATGACACGCGCGTTTTTAATGTCGACAAGTCCATTGAAGTAAAAAACGTCCGCTTTCAAAATCGTTACGGCTTTGAAGTTGCGGGACATATGTACTTGCCGAAAAATTTTGACGCAAACAAAAAATATAAAGCAGTCGTTGTAACTGGACCTTTCGGCGCCGTAAAAGAACAGGCGTCCGGCTTGTACGCGCAGGAGATGGCTAAAAACGGTTTTGTCGCCGTTGCCTTCGATCCTTCCATGACAGGTGAAAGCAGCGGCCTTCGCAGAAATATGGGTTCGCCGGAAATTTTTACTGAAGATTATCACGCGGCGGTAGACTTCGTTTCCAATTTGAAATTTGTAAATCCAAATCAGATCGGCGCTATAGGAATTTGCGGACTTTCCGGCATGGCAATTACGGCGGCGGGAAGTGACTCACGCATAAAGGCTGTGGCAACTTCGGCAATGTACGATATGAGCGAAAGTATCGGCGACCATTACGCAGGTGACTACTACACGGCGGCGCAACGTGACGCGGTGAAAAGACATTTGGCGAAAATGCGTGACGAAGAGGCTAAAACCGGCAAATCAATTCGCGGCGCACATGAGTTAGGCGTAGACGCGGCAGGCAACATTCAAACTTTTGACGTTATGTTCCCAGATAAACTTCCTGCGGACGCCAACCCCGTCATAAGAGATTTTTACAACTACTACGTCGGTCGCGCCTACCACCCGCGTGCGATTAACTCCAATACCGCTGCGTGGGATTCAACTACGCCTTACGGCTTTTTCGATTTTAACTTAATGGACAATATTGACGAACTCGGCAACAAGCCCGTCCTGCTGATAACCGGCGATAAAGCGCACTCAAAATATTTTTCAGATAACGTCTACGCGAAAATCAGCGGCAACAATAAAGAAGAAATTGTGGTGCCGGGCGCAACTCACGTTGACCTTTATGACCAACCGGACAAAATTCCGTTCAAGCGCTTGGTAGAATTTTTCAATGCAAATTTAAAATAATAATTCTAACCCCTACTCTCTAACCCCTAATCCCTATTCCCTAAAATAAACTTGATTTTATCCTTTCAAGCACGTAAAATAAGCGAAACTTTGAAAGGAGTTTTTTTATTTAAATGGGTATACTCGACAAAATTAAAAGTATCTTGCCGAAGAGAAAACCGCCGGAGCCTGTCAACAACGTGCCGAAGGAAAAAGAAAATATCCGCAAAACTTTCGGCGTGTACTGCAACAGCAATCACGGTACGAGCGACGGAAAACTTTGTCCGAAATGCACCGCGCTTTTGACGACGGTAATGCTTAAAATTCAGCGTTGCCCCTACGGCATAAGCAAGCCGGTCTGTGATAATTGCGAAACGCCTTGTTTCGGTGAAGACGCCACGAATAACTTTTTGGACGTTATGAAGTCCGAGCGTAAGAAAATGTTTTTGGCGCATCCGCTTATGACAATTAAGCATAAAATTGCGAGTATGGGCGCCGACTACGCCAAAATGCAGCGTGAAAAAAATTCCTCAGAAAAGCAGAAGACGCAGGAGGAAAAAGCTAAAACCAAAATTGCCAACGCATTTAAGTCGCCTAAGACTTCTTCCAAGTCCAAAAAGAAAAAGAAGAAAAAGTAGGGAGTAGGGAACAAGGACTAGACAGTGTTGAATAATTCAAATTCTTGTAAATAGAAAAGATTTTTTAGTATTTTAGGATTTACTTTTTCTTTTGGCGCAAAAGAAAAAGTAACAAAAAGAAAACATGTCCGCAGAAATCGCGTCCGGCGATTTGCGCGGACGGGCGCACGTCCTTGTGCGCCCCGCCTAATTGCGGCTGTTACGAAATTTGCAATGTGTTAAATTTTAAGTTATTCAACACGCCCTAAAAACTACTTACTACAGACAAAACAGGCGAATGAATTTACATTTGAAATTTCAACGCGCCGATAAAAATTTTTCAGCCTTGCATTAAGCGACGAAAGATTTTCATGCGGCGGCGTAAAAACTCCGACGCGGTTGCAAAAATGTTTTACAAAAAAATCCGTGCGCCAATTTTGTCCCGTGACGTAGGACGAACCGCAGAAAATTCCGTTCGGCTTAAGTACGCGACAAATTTCATTCTGCGCGGCGTCTTTGTCAGGGAAGGCGTGAAGTCCGTTTACCGACAAAACCACCTCGAAAAAATTATCACAAAAAGAAAGTTTGCCGACATCGCCTTGTACAAAGGTAACGTTCGACAAACTTAATTTTTTTGCATTATCTTTCGCCGCGTTCAACATTGCCGGCGAATAGTCCGCGCAGATAATCTCTGCCTGCGTTAAATTTTTGTATCGCGGCAATGTGAAAACGCCGGTGCCTACGGGAATTTCCAAGAGCCTGCCGCTAAAATCTTTTGGTACGCCTGCCAACGCTTTATCTAAAAATGTAAAGTATTCGTCGACTGACAAGCCCCAAAAAAATTTCAGAGCGAACTTTCCGACCAACGTTGACGCCGTCATCATGCCGTCGTAAAGACTTGATAACTTGCCGACGTTTTCGTAAGCCGTGAAAATTTTTTCTTCGCGTCCCATAGGAATTTTATGCGGTCAAATTTTATGCGGTCAAATTTTAATCCTCTTCGTCATCGTCTTTTTGAGTGCTCCAAATAGCCTTCATAATTTTTGGAATGCACTTATCCATAATGTCGCTGACTAAGTAGAGCATTGTCAAGACCTGTTTGGTGATAACTTCTTCGTCTTCACTGAAAAAGGTAAAGTCGTAAGTCGACAAAATATCGCCGTCAGAATCGATTGATAAAGTTATGTAGCGATAACGAGCGTTAAGGGAGTTAAGCACCGACAACAATGCATCACGCTGATAATCTTTAACATTTTCGGCGAGATACGCACGCAACTGTGCGTCACCGTGTTCGGAAACGTTGAGGTGGACGTTCAAGCCGGGGCAATTTTTCGCGGACATGGGAAGGCGAAAGATCGTTTTTTCTCCAACCTGCTTAACGTCAAAATGCAAGTCTCTCTCGTTGAAGATATCCTCCAAGACCTGCGGGTAATCAAAATCACTGAAAGCCATAAAAACTTACCTCCCATCTAAAAACAAGTTACACCTGATTTTCTGAAATTGAAAAGATTGGCGGTAGTCTACCAAACTTACTTTGAATCGTCAAGCTAACTATTTCAGAAATAGATTAAAACTTTGTTAAAAAACTTATAAAGAGTCTTATAAAGAGTCTTATAAAGAATCTTAATGCGGCGTATATTTTTTCAGCCGTTTGTGGTATCATAACACGGCGTTGAAAGGAGATTTGGTAGGGTGAGAATAAATTTTGTATGTTTCGGAAATATCTGCCGTTCGCCTATGGCGGAATTTGTAATGAAAGATTTGGTGCAGAAGGCAGGATTGGAAAAAGAAATTTTCATAGCGTCGTCCGGCTGTCACCCCGCAGTTGGTACGCCGGTACACCCCGATACTTGCCGCGTGCTAAAGAAAAATGACGTGCCTTATGACTTGCGAACTTCAAAACAGTTTACGGCTCAAACCTACAAAGATTTTGACTACATAATTTGCATGGATAAATGGAATCTTATCGACGCAAAAAAAATTTCCGGCGGCGACTCCGACGGGAAAATATTTTTACTTATGAGTTTTGCAGGCGAAAACAGGGACGTTGACGATCCATATTACACCGACAATTACGAAGTTGCCTACGCCGATATTCTGCGCGGTTGCAAGGCGTTATTGGAAAAGGTGCGCTGAAAAAATTTTTCTTGCATAAATTAAAATTTTGGTCTAAAATAACCTTCGCAAAAAATTTCGGGGCATAGATCAGTTTGGTAGATCGTTCGCTTTGGGAGCGAAAGGCCGTAGGTTCAAATCCTATTACCCCGACCAAATTGAAAATAAAATTAGTAGATAGTAGATAGTTAATAGTTGATAGTTAAAAAGTCACCCGCCTTTAACGGTGTGGTGCTTATTTTTTTTCTGCATTTCCGGCGGCGTATTCCAGCGTTTCTGAAACCAGAGCCATTGCTTAGGATTTTCGCGTATAACGTTTTCAATAATCCGCGTCATCTTTTCAGTGAAACGAAGTAAATCGCCGTCAGCGTCGCCGGTATCTTCAAAGTGCATGACTTCAAAAATTTTTACCAAGTGTCTGCCGTCGGGTTGACGAATTATAAAAGCCGGTACGACGGGCGAATTAAATTTTTTTGAAAAGACGGCAGGACCCATTGGCGTCGAGGCAACTTTGCCGAGAAAATTTATAAAGGCGCCGCCGGGTCCCGCGTCTTGATCTGCAAGAAAGCCTAGAATTTTTCCCTTCTTAAGCGCACGTCCCGCCGAAAGAAGTTCACTTGTACCGCGATTGAAAATTTCCACGTTAATCGTCGCGCGCAGGTCATCAAGTGCGCGGGAGTATTCTTGATTCGGCTGTAACTTTGCAATGGCGGTAACCGGCATATTGTTCAGCGTAAAAGACGCGCTTAACCATTCCCACGTACCTATATGCGCGGTTAAAACAACGACGCCGTGTCCCTCTGCCAATGCCGCACGCATTCTTTCAAGGTGATCTATTTTAATGTAGTCCGACAAATTTTTTTCATTGAGATTTGGCATGTACAAAATGTCAAGCATATTCCGCGCCAAATTCACGAATGACGCCTTGACGATTTTTCGCGCGTCCGATTCTGAAATTTGAAGTGCCGGCATCATCTGTGCTACTGCGCGTTCACGTTGTTTCTTGACGATTAAATAATATAAGTTGCCCAAAATTTTTCCAATAAAAAGCAGTGCGCCGTAAGGTAAAAGCCTTACTAACCGACTTAAAAACATCAGCGCGTTGTACAACATTTTTTACCTCTCGTTTAGTGATTAGGGAACAGGGATTAGGTTTTAAAAGCTACCGACTAACCGTTATTACTGCATTAAATCATAATCGCCGCCCAAATCTTCGACGGTCGTATATTGGCGAATGACTTGATCCCATTTACCTTGAGCCTTCAAAATAAATTCCAGCACTTCACGAACAGCGCCGTTGCCGCCGATATTAACCGTCACCAAGTGCGCACGTTCCTTGACTTCCTCCGCCGCGTCGCCTACAGCTGCGCGAAAACCTACTTGCACGAATACCGGCAGGTCAATCACGTCATCGGCAACGTAGGCAATTTGTTCGTCCGTCAAATTAAATTCCGCCTTCAATTCCTTGTAAGCGTTGCGCTTATTCATCTGCCCCTGCTTAACGGCGTCGATTTTCATTTCGCGCGCTCTGTTCGCGGTGCAGGGGGAATTGCGTCCGGTAATTATCGCCGTCTTGAGTCCGAGTTTTCGTGCGTTGGTTATGCCGAAACCGTCATGACAATTAAACGCCTTTAAAACTTCGCCGTCAATACCCATGTAAATTTTTCCGTCGGTCAGCACGCCGTCAACGTCAAAAATTATCAGCTCGACTTTACACGCTCTTTCAAATGCATCAACAGAAATTTTCATGCCGTCGCCTCCCAAATTTTTTTGTAGATTTTTTAAGATTACATACCGAAATTTTTTTGCAGGTTACATAATGCCCTGCCGCAGTAAATCGGTAATATGAACAATGCCTAAGGGATTATTATCAGCGTCAACCACCGGCAACACGGTAACCGGTCGCGGCTGGTGTTTTTCCATGACAGAAAGTGCCGCCGCCGCCAATTTGTCAGCACTTATAATAAGCGGTTCTTCCTTCATAATGTGTTCAACCGGCTCGTCGATAAAATTTTTGTCCTTCTCAAGCGCACGGCGAATAATTCCGTCCGTTACGAGACCGACAAATTTTTTATTTTCGTCGACAACAGAAACGGCGCCGAGACCTTTTTCAGTCATTTCAAAAAGCGCGTCTTTAACCGTAGCGCCGATTTTTACAATGGGGTTATCGTCGCCGCTGTGCATAACGTCACCAACGGTAAGCAAAAGTTTTCTGCCGAGTGCGCCGCCGGGATGAAACAGCGCGTAATCCTGCGAAGTAAATTTTTTTTCGTCCATAAGCGCCATTGCCATAGCGTCGCCCATTGCCAAAGTTGCGGTAGTCGACGCGGTAGGTGCCAAGCCCAATGTACAAGCCTCACGTTCAACGCCGATGTTAATGAAAAAATCCGCGTTCTTGCCGAGTGACGAAGTACGCCTGCCGCACATTGCAATTATCTGCGCGCCGATTCTGCGAATTATCGGCAGGATATTTACAATTTCGGAAGATTCGCCGCTGTTTGAAATTGCAATGACAATATCATTTTCAGTGACCATGCCTAAATCGCCGTGATACGCTTCGGCGGGGTGAAGGAAAAATGCAGGCGTGCCGGTCGACGCGAAGGTAGCCGCAATTTTTCTGCCGACGTGACCGGATTTTCCCATGCCCGTTACAACAATTCTGCCGCGACATTTTAAAATTGCCTCAATGGCGCGTACAAATTCTTCGTCGACGCGGCTAATTAAATTTTCAACCGCCGCCGCCTCAATTTTTAAAGTTTCAATCGCTCTGTCTTTTATCATTTTGTTACCTATTAGTGAAGAGTGAGGAGTTAGGAGTTAAGAGTACTCCTCACCCCTCACTCTTTACTCTTCACTCTTCACTAAATCATTAATGTCCAAAACATTTTTCAATAAATCTTCCAAGTTGTCAAGCTTTACCATATTGGCGCCGTCAGACAACGCCTCGTCGGGATTGTCATGCACTTCCAAAAATAAGCCGTCAATGCCAACCGCCGCCGCCGCACGTGTCAAGTACGGAATAAATTCACGTTGACCGC
>JAFTEG010000394.1 GCA_017453765.1 Selenomonadaceae bacterium | reverse complement strand
ATCCTGCGCGCAAAACGGTAAAATTATCGGCGTGCAGTCGGACGAAGGCATTATCGCAGGGCAGTACTATTGGATTTCGGACGGCAACAATCAAGAGCTTGTGCAGGTTATCGGCGCCGTTTACTCTACCGACTACTACCACGTCGAATTGGCGGAGCGGCTGACTTACGGCTACAACTTAAGCACGGTTTATCTGTACAGATCGACGGTGCTTGATAACACGGCGACGGTTGACAAGAAGTCACTTAGTTGGACGCCTAAATACACGTTTAAAGGCATTTCCGCGAACATTGAGAGGGTGAATTATTTGGACACGTCACAATACAACCGCGCGGCGCTAAATATCAGCGGCGAAGGCGTCGTCACGCGGGACGGCTATTTTACCTTGACGAACGACGAGGGCAGTTTTGAATACACGCCCGATGAGGACGCAGGGCAAGCGTGGGTGACACAGCCCGACATTGACACGCTTTTTGCGGCGATTGAACGCGACGCTAATGCTAATACCTTGACGCCGGAAGAAGTAGCCGCGCTTGTAGAATTGCAGGAGGGCGGCGAAGGATGAAAAATATCCCACCGAAATACCGCGCTAGGATTTTGCATAAGTACATTGATGATTATGTCGACGGTGCCTTAATGGTGCGTACTTACGGAGCCTTTGTTGACGGCATTCGCATTGACCCCGACACTTTGCAAAAACTTTGCGGCTATGATAAAGACGGAAATGAAGTATATCGAAGTTACAAGCTGAAAGTAGAAAGATTTGGTGATTACTATGAATATTCCGTATAAATTTCGCGGCATTGATGAGTACGGCAATTTTCATTACGGCGACTTGGTTCAATCCCGCATTTGTATGATTATGGAAGATTACGCCGCCACTAAGGTTCTGCCACAGAGTGTAGCTCAGCTGATTGGATTCGATATTGACGGCAAGGAAATTTACGAAGGCGACACGCTGATTGACAAAGACGGGAATATTTGGGACAACTTAGAAATTTATTCAGACGTCGACAGTGTGAAGGTTGTCAAGGAATTTAAACTTCGGCTTAAGAAAATTGAAGGTGAAAATTTTGGCATATGACATAAAGACGCTACTTGGATTCGGCACGGGCAAGTTGGACGACGTAGAAATTTCGGACGGCGTGATTGAAAACGTCAACTCCTACGCGCGAATAATTAAAATCGACGAGCTTAATGACGACAAAGTAGCGATTGACACGGAGAGCGCGGTAATTGGCAGGTACGAAGATTTTAGCGCGGGCAATGACGTCTTGATACACGTTTCAGCGTCGGCGAAAGAAACAGAATATATCGGCAAGTACATGGTCGCGAAAATCCTTTTGTCGCAAAACGGCTTACTGACATTAAGCAAAAAAATCACGGACTTAATTCCGCGCGACCAGTTTGAATTTTACACTTTGCAAATGGTGACGGCGGCTAATTTTGACTGCTTGACGCTGAAAGAAGGCGGGGTTATAATGCCGCCTGTATTCGACATCCACAAACTTT
>JAFTEG010000393.1 GCA_017453765.1 Selenomonadaceae bacterium | reverse complement strand
TTGGAAACGGAATTGATAATGGCGCTTTCCTGATTCTTTTGCGGGATTAATCCTTCGTCGCCTCTGCAAGGTTTACCGATTAAAGCACGGTGAATGATGTTGACGGTGGTATAGCGGTTTTCAATGACATTTTCGCTGACAAGGACGCCGAAAACTGCGCGGTCGTATTTAGAAAGCGGGGTATCGGTAACAGCGGCGCCCTGAACATTAAGATTTGAAACGACGGCGGCTTTGCGCGTGGTCTTGTGTTTTTCCTTGACTGAAATTTTTTTGCTTGACTTTCCAAACAACGCCTTTATAATGGCGTCGTTGGGTTCAACGCATTCAGTTGACGGTGTAATTTGAACCTTGAGAAGGTTCAAGATATTACCCGCGTTTTTCTGAAAGCGCCTTGAAGTCTCTGCAACAGAATCAGTTGCAGGGGCTTTTTCGGTTTCGGCGGTCTTTTGAATTTTGTTGTCAATCGGCGTTACCGTGACATTACCGCCTAAACGCGATTCAATCATTTCAATGCAAGCAATAGTTTTATCAAGCTCGGCTTTTATGGAGTCGGCTTTGTCGCCCAATTCTTGTCTTGTTTCAAGGGAAGAATTGCCGCCCATAGCGGTTAAGAATTTATCCTGAGTGGCGTTAAATTCTGAGCTGATTTGAGCCTTGCGCTTTTTGGCAATACTCAAAAGTTCTTCCAATTCCTTCGGGGTATAGTCTTCAAAATTCATAAACAATCCCTCCTAATTAAAAGAGTTCCAAAAATCTTCCAATCTGCGGTTTTCGTCATCGGGAACGGGAACGCCCAATTCGGTATCGTCGCTCGCCGTGTCGTTATGATCGGCGCTGGTCTTCTGCGCGGTATCTTTGGATTCATCGTGCGCGGCATTTTCTTCGGCAACAAAGTCGGTCAAGGTTGCGGGTTCAAAATAATCGTGCGCCGAATAATAGTTGAAGTAGCAGTCATAATTGTTACCTTGCCGATTTTTCAAGCACTTAAGCTGAAGTTGACGGGGTTGCTGTTTTTTGGCGTCGTCGAATTTTTTTCTAACGGCAGAAATACCTGCTCCGTCTTTAATGGTGTTGGCAACAAACATTTGAAGAGCCCAAACAACGTCGGCGGTGTATTCGATATTGCCGGATTCCTTGAAAGATTCAAAAGAAACTTGTGAATAATAGTTGACGCGGTTAAAAGAACTGATAACAATGAAGGTGGTATTGGTTTCGCGCTGAAAGGTTTTAAGTTTGTGAACAATGTCGTCAATACGTGCCTTGTCGGTGGTAAGTTTCACGTCGGGCGAAGGCGGGATAATTTGAAGGTAGTCAATACAAACAACGGGCGATTTGTCTTTGTTGGTGCAATACGGTCGAAGGATACGAAGAAGGTCATCAATGTTTTCATCGCGCAATTCAACCAAACTAATTTCGTTAGATCTGCTTGTGATGTCGCTGTAAATTTGCTCCAAAAGTACGGATTGAGCGCCGTTGCGAATATCGGCGGCGGTTATCTTGGTCAATCTTTCACGGGAGAAAAGCTCGCGTGAAAGTGACTTGGTAAAGAGTTCAAACATTGACATTTCGTAATTGCATAAAATGCAGGATTCGCCGCGCTCGGCAAGTTGTTCAAGGAGTTGCAACGCAAAAGTGGTTTTGCCGCAAGCGGGAGTAGCGCCGAGAAGATAAAGTCCGGGTGAAAAGATTTGATATTCGTCGATATTGTCAAAGCCGGTTTTGCGATTGGAATATTTTTGAGCGTCTTTGAGTTTGTCGCCAAAAAAATTAAGGTAGAAGGCGGATTTCGGGATAAACTTAGGATCTGTGGTGTTTGAAGAAATGCCGCGCAGAGCCGAATCAGTGAAATTAAAAAGTTCGTCCAAAGACTTATAAGCTTTGACGCTTTGCGGTTAAGGTGAAGACTAAGTTCAAAAAATTTGCGGCGTGTCGAATACTCTTTGATTTTTTCGGCGTCGGATTTGGCGTAAGCGTCGGTGAAAGCAACTTCGCCGAGATCAATTACGCTTTTTAAAATGTCGTCTGAAAATTGTCCTGTGGTTTTGAGCTGTTCAATGACGCTGATAATGTTGGGGGCAATGCGGCGGTTGAACAAGTCGACGATAGCTTTGTAAATAACCTTGTAGTCGGGGAAATAAAAGTCGTCGGCAGTCAAAATTGCCTGAATTTCGGGTATAATCTTCCCGTCTTTGAGAATAAGAGCTCCCAAAAGTTGAGATTCAAGCGCTTTTAAGTCGGTGCCGAGTTCGGCAGGTGTTTTGACTGATAACTTGTCGTTGGGTGGTGAAGAGTTGGTCATTTTGTTTTGCTCCTTTCAAAAGGCTTGACGCCGCCGAATTACCCTGCTACAATTTAAAAAGCGTTTTGACTGGTAAAAACAGTGGCAGATTGCGCCGTTGTTGTGAAATAATCTACGGTGACATTGTAAAGAAAATTTTCTTACGTGTCAATTTCAACCTTTGAAACGTTAGGAAAGGAAAGGTT
>JAFTEG010000392.1 GCA_017453765.1 Selenomonadaceae bacterium | reverse complement strand
TAACTTTATTTTTCAGCTCGGAATTTTCTAAAGTGATGACTTTTCCGCTGACTTTCAAACCGTCGGCAGTTTTTGCTCCCTTAACCGTTGCCAAAGTTTCCGGCGTTGTTGCCTTAGTGTAGCTGATTGATTTGCCATTGCTTGCGAGGGTATAGCCCGCTGTCTTGTAAGAACTGTTATAAGTTGCCGTGGAATTTTTAAGCGTCCACGTCGCTTTTTTGGTTGTAGGAGCCAAGCCGTCAGCAAGCGCAAGGGTGTAGCCGTCGCCGCTGAGCTTAACTTTGCTCGTGCCCAATGACGCCTTCGATACCGTGATAACTTTTTTCTTTACCGAAAGCCCGTTGAGAGATATAACACCCTTGACCGTTGCCAGAGTCGTTGCAGTTTTTTTCGAGTAGGTGATTGATTTGGAATCGCTTGCCAACGTGTATCCCGCCGAAGTTGTCTGATTGTAATCGGCAGTCGTGCCGTCGAGAACCCATTTTTTGCTTGTAGTCGGAGAATTAACATCATCAGCAAGCGCAAGGGTGTAGCCGTCGCCGCTGAGCTTAACTTTGCTCGTGCCCAATGACGCCTTCGATATCGTGAGAACTTTTTTCTTTACCGAAAGCCCGTTGAGAGAAGTGACGCCTTTGACTGTCACTAAAGTTTTGTTCGCCGTACCGTAAGTGGCGGTCGTGCCGTTAAGTTGCCAAGAATCTTTTTCGACTTTTTCTTCCGTGCCGTCAATGTTGACTTTGGATAAAGACGCCGCGCCTATTAACGAAATTTTTCCTTTTCCGACCGTGACGATTATATTCGAGCCGCTCGTTGTCGTGGAATAGGAGCCGCCATCAATACTTAGCGTAGAATCCGCTTTGAAACCATAAATAATATCGTTTCCGTCGCCTGAATTGTATTTGAACAGAACATTCCTACCCCAATTAAAAGAATCATCAACTATACTGTTTGTATCAAAGTTCCAGTTGTTATAAATGGTATCATTACCTGTTCCACCAATTATAGTGACGTTTGAACCCCAGTTGTTAATGGAATCGTTGCCTGCGCCGCCACTTATCGACGTGTTTGTTCCATAATAATCATTATAAACAGTATCATTGCCGTTTCCGCCGTTAATTGAATTGTTATATCCATGGTTCATAATATGATCATTGTCTTTGCCACCATCGATTATTACTCCGCTACAAAGAAATGTATTTTCTATTGTATCGTCGCCAGCACCGCCAATTATTGTCACATAGTTTGGCGGATAAGTAACATATCTGTTACCACTCAAATCATAAGCACTGTTTTTAATTGAATCAGCATAATTAGTACCGTTTAAAAGTCTGTTTGCAGTATTATTAAAAATCACAGCCATAAAAACCGCCTCCAAATTAAACTATCTGTAGCCCCACTTGAAAATATACTTCAGCGGAACTTTTAAGCCGTCGAGAATCGAAACGGGCACTTCATTTTTTATTTCGGCTTTTTCCGCGTCGTTGAGCTTTTCCAATTCTTTTTCGTCGAACAAGATATATTCATCGTCGAGGAAATATTTGCCGTCTTGAAGCAGATAAACTGTCACGCTTTTAATCCACGGGTCGATAATCCAATATTCGCGCACGCCGTTGCGTTCGTAAGTGTCCTTTTTGATTGTAATATCTCTTTTCTTGGTCGAGCGGGATAAAATTTCGACAACCAAGTCGGGTGCACCGTAAATATCGCCGCCCCAAGTTATAATTTGCTCATTTTCTTTTAATACAATGCTGAAATCGGGTTGAAAAAGACTGCCGTCCGGAAAATAAACGTCAGCATTATCAGTGAAACAATAACCGAGATCTTTTGCGTCAAGATACGAGCCGATAAACATAAAAAGCCTTCCGCCGATAACATTATGAATAGTGTTCGCCGCAGATGCCATAATTTTTTCGCCTCCGATAATTTCATAAGACGGATAAAGCTCTCGTTCGTTGATAACTTCCATTCAAATCTCCTCCAAACTTTCAATAGCCCCAGCTGAAAACAAATTCAATCGGAATCGCTAAGCCCTCCAAAATTGAAACGGGAATTTCCGATTTGACTTCAGCTTTCTCCGCCTCGTCAAGCAATTCCAAATCTTTTTCGCCAAGCAGAATGTAAACATCGTCGAGAAAATATTTGCCGTCGCGAAGAAGATAAACTGTAACGCTTTTTGCCCAAGGGTCGACTATCCAATACTCGCGAACGCCTTGAGCCTCGTAAATGTCTTTTTTAATTGTTAAATCTTTCTTGCGCGTCGAATGCGACAAAACTTCAACGACCATATCGGGTGCGCCATAGATATTTTTACGTCCGGCGAGAATTTTCTCGTTTGACTTCAATACGACAACCAAATCCGGCTTAAAAAGTGTTCCGTCCGAAAAATGAACGTCAACATCGTCCGGATAAATATATCCGCACTTTTTCTCCATAAGATAATTACCAATGAACAAGTAAAGCCGCCCGATGATGTCGCTGTGAGTAAGATTCGCCGCAGGTGACATGATTTTTTCTCCTCCGATAATTTCATACGACGGATAAAGCTCTCGTTCGTTGATAACTTCCATAAAAACCTCCTCCTTTTATCAATAACCCCAACTAAAGACGAATCCTATCGGAATCATCAGCCCTTCAAGGATTTTAACAGGAATTTCAGTCTTAATTTCAACTTCCTCACCTTTGCTTCTGAGCCATTCCACTTCCTTAATGTCTTCCTCGTCGAAAAGGATATATTCGTCGTCGAGATGATATTTTCCGTCTTGAAGGAGATAAACCGAAACGCTTTTGGCTCGCGGGT
>JAFTEG010000391.1 GCA_017453765.1 Selenomonadaceae bacterium | reverse complement strand
TCACCGACAAAAAGCGTATTCGTGAACTGATTGAAGAAGAGCAAATCGGCATTGAGTTGAACCTGCAAGCCAGCGCCACGTCGATAATCGCCGGTAGAGTTGCGTCATACATTTCAAAGACCGGCGCTTACAATAACGATTCGCTTTTACCGTTTAATAAGTTTTTGAAAGACCTGCTTGCCGACTTCGACGCGAAATTTGATAAGTTGGTTGAGGATTTGAATGACGTTAAAACGCGGCTTTTAAATCGCAACGGCTTGATTATCAGCGTGACGGCGCTTGATGAGCTTTACAATAAATTCCTGCCCAGTCTCACCAAACTTTTGAAGGCGTTGCCGGTTGATGAATTTCCCGTCGCCGAATACGATTACCCGCTTAAAGCCGAAAATGAAGGTCTCTACTCTCAAAGCCGCGTGCAGTACGTTGGCAAGGGCGCTAACTTTATCAAACTCGGCTACGAATATCTCGGCAGTTTGAACGTGCTTGAAACGATTCTGCGCTACACGTATTTTTGGACGGCGATTCGCGTACAAGGCGGCGCGTACGGTGCAATGTTGGCGTTTACGCGTCAAGGCGGCGTATTTTTCGGCTCGTACAGAGATCCCAACTTAAAACGTACGATTGACGTTTTCGACGGCACGGCGGAATTTATTAAAAACTTTGACGTATCGGAACGCGAAATGGACAAGTACATAATCGGCACGATGAGCAAGATTGACAAGCCGCTTACGCCTTCGCTGAAAGGTCAAGTTGCCGCAGATTTATTTTTGAAAAATGTCACCTACGCCGACAGACAGAAGTCACGCGACGAAATTTTAAGCACGCGTCAAGCCGACATTCGCGCACTTGCCAAACTTGTCGAAGATGCTATGAAAGAAAATAAACTCTGCGTTTTCGGCAATGAAGACGTTATCAAGGAGAATAAAGAGTTGTTCAACGTCATTAAGCAAGCGGTTGATTGAATTAAGAATTAAGGATTAAAAAATCTAATCCCTCATCCCTCATCCTTAACATGGAGGAATCACCATGAAAAAATTTTTTGTGCCGATAATCTGCGCGGCGTTGCTTTTCGGCAGTACAAATGCTGACGCGGCAAGATACTTTATGCAGGGCGACACTAAAGGCAGTACGACGCCTTACGGTGACAACCTCCGCGTCGGCAAGTACGTGCAAGCTGATGACGCGAAAATTTATTATGAAGTTTACGGCAAGGGCGAACCTGTTTTAATTCTGCACGGCGGCGGTGTCGGCATTCCCTACGAAATGGGCAGAATCATTGACGACTTGCGCAAAAATTATCAAGTTATCGTGATGACGACACGCGGTCACGGTCGCTCGGAAATTGGTCACTCGCCGCTGACTTATGAACAAAAAGCCGATGACGCACTTGCCGTAATTAAAGCCGTCACGAATAAGCCGGTTAAAATTATCGGTTTCAGTGACGGCGCCTACACCGCTTATAAAGTTGCCGCAATGTATCCCGCGCAGGTTGAACGTATTATTGCTATCGGCGCGGGAACTTTGCAGGCAGGATATTTTTCCGGAGAAATGAACCTTGACGACCTTGCAAAGATTGATTCGGCGTTTATTGAAGAGCAGAAAAAAATTCGTCCCGAGCCGGAACGTTGGCAGGAATTTTGTAACGCGTACATGGATTTTTGGAGTAAAATGCATGTCGGCGAAGAAACTTTCGGCGCGATAAAATGTCCCGTGCTTTTAATTGTCGGCGACGAAGACGATCACGCGCCTGTTATCACCGTGCTTGAAGCGCATCAGCTTATACCGAACTCACGGCTTTGCGTTGTACCTAAGGCGTGGCACGACGCTTTCAACGGCAACTACGACGTTTTCAAGGCGGCTCTTATGCCTTTTGTCTCCGCGCAGATTGACGCTTTAAAAACCGGTAGCCGTAAGGTTGAGTATAATTCAAAACATTAAAAGGTGGTGAACGAAATGGCTAAGATAGTGAAACTTGAAAATAAAAATTCCGCCGATACTGCGGCAGAAAAAATTCAACCTCAAGATTTTGCAGAAGACGAAGAAGAATACGAACGCTATATCCCCGTTGAACAGTCTATTATTGAATCGTTAAAACAGGTTCGCGAAATGCGCGCAGGCAGAATGCCGGAAAAAAATTGGAGAGAATTTTTTAGAGAACTTCGCGAGGAAGATGAAGCGGAAGAAAGGTCAAAGGTAAATGAAAAACGTCGTATCAACGCCTAAATTTGAAGAAGATGTTGAATTTTATAAAAGAAAGAAAAAATATCGTAAAATTGACTATGACTTAGAACCTGTTTTGATAGAACTTGAAAATGGCAACTTGCTTGGTGACAAACTTCAAGATTTAGATATTCCCGAAGGTACGGCGGTTTATAAAGTTCGCATTGCAAATTCTTCTGCAAATGTTGGCAAGTCTAACGGTTTCAGACTTCTGTATTACGTTGTGATTGAAGATAAAATTTACTTGCTGACTATTTACTCAAAAAAAGATGATATTCGTGTTATCAGCGATGAACAAATTGAATTGCTGATAAGAAATATTTTGAATGAAGAAAATTCCAATGAAACTTCAAATTAAAAGGTGGTGAACGAAATGGCTAAGATAGTGCAACTTGAAAATAAAAATTCCGCCGATACTGCGGCAGAAAAAATTCAGCCTCAAGATTTTGCAGATGATGTGGAAGAATATGAACGCTATATCCCCGTCGAACAGTCTATTATAGGTTCGTTGCTTGAAGTTCGTGAAATGCGCGCAGGCAGAATGCCTGAAATAAGTCTCGAAGATTTTTTTGCAGAGATAGATGAAGAGATTAAAAAAGTGGAAGAAGAGGAACTGAATAAAAAAAATGAAAAGCGTCGTACCAACAAAACACTTTGCGGATGATGTGAAGTTTTACATTAACAAAAAAAAGTTTACCAAAATCAAAGCTGATATTGCGACTGTCACTAATGAATTAAAAGAAGGTAATTTAGTCGGCGACAAACTTCAAGATTTAGATATTCCCGAAGGTACGGCGGTTTACAAAGTTCGCATTGCAAATTCTTCTGCAAATGTTGGCAAGTCTAACGGTTTCAGACTTCTGTATTACGTTGTGATTGAAGATAAAATTTACTTGCTGACTATTTACTCAAAAAAAGATGATATTCGCGTTATTAACGATAAACAAATTGAGTTGCTGATAAGAAATATTTTGAATGAAGAAAATTCCAGTGAAAATTCAAACTAAAAATAAATAGGAGGGTCACTATTGAAGAGGATAGTTTTTAAAGGCGCGGGCGTCGCCATAGTCACGCCGTTTGATGAAGGCGGTATAAATTTTGCTGAACTCGGCAAGATGATTGATTACCAAATTGAAAACGGCACGGACGCAATTATAATCACCGGCACTACCGGCGAATCGGCTACTATGAGTGACGAAGAGCATAAAGCCGCGATAAAATTTGCCGTCGAACACGTCAATAAGCGCGTACCCGTTGTGGCAGGTACCGGCTCCAATGATACCGCCTACGCCGTGCAACTTTCGCAGTACGCAGAAAACGTCGGTGCAGACGCCTTGCTTGTCGTCACGCCGTACTACAATAAGTGTACGCAAAACGGTCTTGTCGCGCATTACACAAAAATTGCTGATAGCGTAAATCTGCCGATAATTTTGTACAACGTCCCTTCGCGTACCGGCGTCGGCATTAAGCCGGAAACTTATTT
>JAFTEG010000390.1 GCA_017453765.1 Selenomonadaceae bacterium | reverse complement strand
TTTCAATTTCCAAATCGCCCAGCGCCTTTAATGCTGTCTGCGCCTGCTTGCCGAAAGGCATTAAAATATTTGCGTAATATTTTTTCGCCTCGTACAAAATCGTTTCCAAATTATTTTCGTCGTCAAAACGCATGGACGCGGCTAAATGTTGACCGAAGGCGTCATTGGAAAATAAAATTTTTTCTTCGGGGCAGTACGTAACCATTGAATCCGGCCAATGCAACATCGGCGTCGGTACAAATTGCAAAGTTCTTTCGCCGATTGAAATTTTATCGCCTGCCTTGACCGGCTTATAATTCAATTCACCGTAGCGCGTTGACAAGCCTTTCAAGCCGTTGGGTTGCGTCGTGATAATTTCGGCGTTCGGTGCAAGGGCGGCAATTTCACGCAAGGCGCCGGAATGGTCCGGTTCAACGTGACTTGAAACAATTACGTCGATTTTCGCGGGGTCGATGACTGAAGAAATTCTTTCAAGCAACTCGTCTTTGAAGTCAATTTTCACCGTGTCAATCAGCGTAATTTTTTCGTCCAAAATTAAGTAAGCGTTATAACTCGTGCCGCGCGACGTTTCGTAGCCGTGAAAATTTCTAAGCGACCAATCGATAGCGCCGACCCAGTAAATATTTTTGCGAATCTCAACAGCTTTAAAATTTCCCATTAAAATTCTCCTTTACATAATTTCAAATTCAAATTCAAATTTTAATCCTTAATCCTTAATTCTTAATTCCCTCCCCTTTTCCTGCCGCGCAGTGTTAAACGTCACTTATTGAACAGCGAAAAAAAATCTGCTATAATTTTTCATAAAATTTCGGAAAACTTTGTGGAAGTGGAGGGTTTGTCAAATGCAGAGTACCGTTGTGAAAAAAATTTTTGGAAAGTCTTTACGTAAAAAAATCTGCGCGTGGACGCTGATATTTTCTTCCGTGACATGCGGCTTTGAAATCTGCGCGGCGGCAGGCTACGGTGACAGCGGCGCGGAAGTTTCGGAGATACAAACTTGTCTTACGGCGCAGGGGCTTTACTACGGCGCGATTGACGGCTACTACGGTGACGCGACGGCAAACGCGATAAGAGATTTTCAATCGGCAATCGGGTTACCCGCCAACGGTATTTGCGACGATAAAACCTTTGCACTTTTGCACGCGGCGGCTTATGATGAAATTGACATAACCACTTTGATGAGAGGTGACGCGTCGAATTATCTTAAGCCGGGCGACAGCGGCGAACGCGTCAAGGAATTGCAACGCCGATTAATTGAACTCGGCTACATGGTTGGTACGGCGGACGGCATTTATTCTTCTGCGACGTCAATGGGCGTGCGAAGTTTTCAAGCAGATTATTTTTTGAAAATCGACGGACTTTGCGGCAGTGAGACGCTGAATAAACTTAACTCGGTGAACAGTTCCGATATTGCCGCGAAAGACAGCAACTTTGCGGAAATCGGCAGTATTATTAGAAAAGATATGCGCGGACCCGGCGTTGTCGACGTGCAGAAAAAATTAATCGCGCTCGGCTATTTCAGCGGCAAGGCGGACGGTTATTGCGACGACGCGACGGTTGACGCGATTAAAAATTTTCAAGCGGCTAACGGCATTGAGCCGACGGGCGTTTGTGAAATTATGACTTACGCCGCGTTGGAAAATGTGCAGTACGGCGAAAGAGACGCCGAATGGGAAAAATCGGTTGAAGAATTTCCGAAGTTTGAACGCACGCTTTATGTCGAGGCTACGGCGTACAGTTCGCAAGATCCGGGACTTGGCAAGTTCACTGCGCGCGGCAATCCCGTAGGACGCGGAATTATTTCTGTTGACCCGAACGTAATTCCATTAGGCACGCGCGTTTACATTCCCGGCTACGGTGAAGCGATAGCTGATGACATCGGCGGCGCGATTAAAGGCAACGTTATCGACATTGCATTTGACACGTACGAAGAGGCTATGGCATTCGGTCGGCAGACGATTGAAATTTATATTATTAGTGAATAGGGATTAGGGAATAGGGATTAGGGATTAGAATTTCTGTTCCCTGTTCCCTCATCCCTGTTCCCTAAAAAAGGTGATTATTATGATAAAAATTCGCGGAGCAGTTATCATAGAACAAGGCGTGACTTTCGCCGTAATTGCCGTGAAACAATCCGTCACGAATTACACGGCACGAAGTATGGCGGTGCGGCAGGAGCTACAATATTTTTTTCCAAATATGCCCATAATTTTAATGTCGCAAGACCAAAACGGTACGCCGCATTATTACGGGCGAAAGGATATTGTGGATTTTTTAAAGACGATTCGCTTAGACCAAATTCCTTGGAAGGATTATCATATTTATTAGGGATTAGGGAAGAGGGAAGAGGGATTAAGATTTTGGACAAAGCAAGATTAGCGGCAGTCAAAGCGGTTTATGACGTCAATGCAAACGGAGCCTACTCCAATGTCGCGTTGGCACAAATTCTGCGGCAGGAAAATTTAAGTGACATTGACAGGCGATTTTGTACGGAGCTGGTTTACGGCACGGTTAAAGCCGGCGCGTCACTTGATTGGAAGTTGGCAAAATATTTAACACGACCGCTTGAAAAAGTCGACGCGAAAATTTTAGCCGTCCTGCGCGTCGCAATGTACCAAATATTTTTTTTGGACAGAGTACCAAACTCGGCGGCAGTCAATGAATCAGTGGAGCTTACAAAAAAATTTGCAGGTATCGGCGCGTCAAAATTTGTAAACGGCGTACTTCGTGCGGCAGTACGTGAACCGCAAAAATCTGACTTCCCTACCGATGACGCAGTTGAATCAATCGCGCTCAGAATGTTTCACCCTGCGTGGCTTGTAAAATTATTCGCCGATGAATTTGGTATCGACGCGGCTAAAAAAATCTGCGCGGTAAACAACACGGATTCGCCGTTATGCCTGCGCGTGAACTTTTTAAAAACTACGCGCGAAGAAATTTCAGCTGAACTTCAAAAAATCTCCGCGCAGTTTGAACCGTCAAAACTTACGGCGGAAGGAATTATCTGCAGAAGTCACGGCGCATTGGATAAATTTAAGCCGCTGAAAACCGGCTTGTGTCAAGTGCAGGACGAAAGTTCAATGACCGTCGCGCCGTTGCTTGCACCGAAGGCAGGCGATTTTGTAATTGACTGTTGCGCGGCGCCCGGCGGCAAGACTACGCATATTGCGGAGCTTATGAAAAATCGCGGCAGAATTTTGGCGGCGGATATTTACGACGTGAAGCTTGAACATATTCGGCAAAATGCAAAGCGGCTCGGCATAAATATCATTGAACCGATTTTGCTTGACGCGCGGGAAATTGGCGAAAAATATTTTGAACAGGCTGACAAAATTTTAGTCGACGCGCCTTGTTCCGGTCTCGGCGTTATTCGGCGCAAGGCTGATATTCGCTGGAAAAAAAATCCCGCTGAACTTGAGGAACTGCCAAAACTGCAACTGGAAATTTTAAATTCGGCGGCTAAGGCATTCAAGCGCGGCGGTAC
>JAFTEG010000389.1 GCA_017453765.1 Selenomonadaceae bacterium | reverse complement strand
GCTTGCGGTCCGGCATTGTATGCCGCCAACGCGTATGTCAAAGAATTTTGTCCGTAACCTGAAAATCTGTTCAACTGATTTTTTAAGTAAATCGTACCGCCCATAATATTTTCCAACGGCTTGTAAGGATTTACGCCGATTGTTTTTGCCGTATCCGGCATTATCTGCATTAACCCTATGGCTCCGGCAGGACTTATGGCTTTAAAATTAAATCTGCTTTCCACCTCCATTACCGCCGTTATCAACATCGGGTGTACTTCGTAAGTGTCCGCCGCGTACATAATTGCCGCCGCTATCCATGAACTTTCCTGCGCATTGTGATTGTAGCGGCTTATTTCTTGAAAAATGACATCGTACACCTCCGCCGCGTTTGCCTTCGACGCACTGACGTTTAACAATGCCAGCGAAATAAATATCGCGATTAAAAAATTTCTCAAATTACTCACCTTCCGTATTTTTTCTGCATAAAAATTTGCAATAGCAAAATCGTATTTTTTTTATTTTTTCTCAAACAAAAATTTTACAGCGGTTCAGAATATAGCCGCGCAGTTAAACTTACCTTGAACTTGAAAAAATTTTGCAGTAAAATATTTACGGTCATCTAGACCCCTATCATTTAATGAAAGGGGGTGTTATTTATGGATGACATCCTGTTGATGGTCATGGTCAACGTCGTCAGCTACTTTATTTGCAAGTGGCTCGACCGCGACTAACAGATGACCTGACCCGTGGTTAGCGTTACACCCAAAACGCGCAAAACCCCCGATCGGAACTCGGGGGTTTTTTCGTGTTATTTTATGGATGACATTTGATTTCCTGATAACATATTTGAATATTATCACAAGAAAAAAAAATTTGCAACTGCCGAAAAAAATTTATTCCCGCGTCTTTCATTTGCAAGTGGCTCGACCGCAACTAACAGATGACCTGACCCGTGGTTAGTGTTACACCCAAAACGCGCAAAACCCCCGAGTTCCAGTCGGGGGTTTTTTCGTGTTATTTTATGGATGACATTTGATTTCCTGATAACATATTTGAATACTATCACAAGGTACAAATTTTTTCAAGCGCCGAAAAAAATTTTGTAACCGCGTCTTACGGTCCGGCTTAAGACTCATATTCACGCCTTAAAATTTATGTCCGCGCTTTTCGTACCACCACGCGAATGCAATTAAAATCACGGCGAAAATTATTACAACTACAATTCGCGTTTTATCCTCTTCGCCAACAATCATATCGTGACCGATAATCGCTTCAATGCCGGTTGAAGGAAATTTGCCGATAAGTGACGCCAAAAAGTAGTCGCGCAGATTTAATGCACTGAGCGCACCGACGGCGTTTAAAATGCCGCTCGGCACGTACGGCACCATTCGTGCAATTAACATTACGACAAAACCTTTTTCAGAGCTGTACTTATCGGCGGAACTTAAAAATTTACTCTTCGCTATAATTTTCTTTGCGCTGTCACGGAAGAAAAATCTAAGCAGTAAAAAGCTTATCGTGACGCCGACGGTTTCGGCAATGACGGAAAGAGTTATGCCCCAAAAAATGCCGAAGATTAAAGTATTGGCGGTAGAAAAAATTATTGCGGGAGGAAAGCCCAGCGCGTTTACGAAAAGAGTCAGCAGAAAGCTGAATACGACAGCCATTGAACCGTAGCTTTTAATATATTCCGCCGTTTCTTTAATGTCGCCGCGTGAAAGTAAGTCGAAAATTTCCGGCAGGAAGTCCGGCGCGATTAAATGAATTATGAGAAATAGCGCAACTATTAAAAGCGCCGCAATAATTTTTACAAGTTTCATATTAAACCTTCTTTTTGTCAACGTTGTGAATATACCCTTTTAAAGGTGTAACGTCAGAATCAGCTACCGGCGAGACGTTACCAGCTAACAACTAAAAGCTAATTGCTAACCGCTAACCAACGACATTATAACATTTCAAACAAAGAATAAAAGTATTTGCGTGAAATAAGCTTTACGGCGTCCAAAATTTTTTGCTATAATGAAGGAACTTTGCTAAGTCGGGCGAATAGTAAATTGGTAATTAATTTGTACGATAGGTAATTCGCTTGCCTAAAAGCGACACTAAAAAGAAAGGAAGTGAGTGCGCGGGCTTCGGCGTATAACTTTCAGAAAAGTAAAACTACGAAAGTCATACGGGTATCCGCCGCGCAAGATGAATGATTCGTGTATTGATTGCTGATGATTCGGCGTTCATGCGAAAAGTTCTTTCAGATTTATTTGAAAAGCAAATTGATTTTCAAGTGGCAGGAACAGCAATCAATGGGAAAGATACTGTTGAAAAGGTAAAAAGGCTTAAGCCGGACTTGCTTACATTAGACGTAATGATGCCGGTAATGAACGGGCTTGATGCACTTGCAATAATCATGGACGAATGTCCTTTGCCGGTGGTAATGGTAAGCAGTATGACGCAGGAAGGCGCGGACGCCACAATAAGAGCGCTTGCCTTAGGTGCGGTTGACTTTGTAGGAAAAGCCGGAGGACCTATTTCAAAAATCGACACGATAGAAGAAGAATTGCTTGCAAAGTGTCGAGCGGCGGCGCAGGCTCACGTTTCCAAATCACGTCCCGTAACAGATTCAAAGCCCATTGTATTCACACCTAAGCCGAAAAATCCCGATCCGCCCGTAATGCGCAGAATAGAAGTCAGGCGGCGTACAGGTTACGTACCGGGTCAAAAACCGGAAATAGTGAAAATTCCTGCGGCTAACATTCCAAAACCTGCCTTCGCGCCCAGTGTAAGCGGCAAAAAATTGGTAGCAATAGGAACTTCAACCGGCGGACCGCAAGCACTTCAATCAGTCATTACGCGACTGCCCGGCAACCTTCCCTGCGGCGTCGTCATTGTTCAGCATATGCCCGCAGGCTTTACAAAATCGCTTGCCGAGAGGTTGGATTCAATAAGCGAAATTGCCGTAAAAGAGGCGGAAAATGACGAAATTATAAGGGCGGGACAAGTTTACATAGCGCCGGGTAATTATCATTTGCGCGTGGCTACGATAGCAGGCGGCGGCAGAAAAATCGTGCTTAGTCAAGAACCGCCTGTAGGCAATCACCGCCCCGCAGTTAATGTTATGTTTGACTCCGTAGCACCGATAGGCTCCAATTTAGTCTCTGTCATTATGACGGGTATGGGCTGTGACGGTTGCGAAGGGATGAAAAAAATTAAGGCAAACGGCGGTTATTCAATCGCGCAAGACGAAAAAAGTTGCGTCGTCTACGGTATGCCGAAAGCAGTTGTGGACGCAGGTCTTGCCGATGAAGTACGGCCGCTTGATAAAATCGCGGAAGCCATTGTAGAGGCTGTAAAGCGTTAATAGTTAAGTGATCAGTGGTCGGTGATCGGTGATCGGAAAAATCTTATACTGAAAGCTACAACGGAGGTATTTGAATGGAAACTAATCAATATATGGAGATGTTTCTGGACGAATCGCATGAACATTTGCAGTCTCTTAACGACGGTCTTCTCGGCTTAGAAGATAATGCCGAAGATTTATCCGTACTTAATGAAATATTTAGAAATGCGCATACCTTGAAAGGTATGTCGGCGACTATGGGTTACAACAAAATCGCCGAACTTACGCACGAAATGGAAGACGTGCTCGATATGCTTCGTAAGGAACAACTTAAAGTAAACGAAGACATTATCGACACGCTTTTTAAATGCGTTGACTCACTCGAACAGATGATTGACAATGTAGGTAACGGCGATCCTGAAGATTTAATCGACGTTTCCGGCTTGGTCGCAAAGTTGTCGGCAATTTTACATGGCGAATCCGCCCCTGCCGCCGCGCCTGCCGCTGCTGCCCCCGCCGCCGCCCCTGCACAAGCTGCCGCCGCGCCTGCACAAGCCGCCGCTCCCGCCGCAGGGCCTGCAAAGACGTATGACCTTACGGACTCTGAAAAATCCGTCATTCAAGAGGCCACAAACAGCGGTCTGCGCGGTATTCATTTAACCGTAACTTTGGCTGAAACTTGTCTTTTGAAATCTGCGCGTTCTTACATGGTTATGAATGCGCTTGACGAAGTCGGC
>JAFTEG010000388.1 GCA_017453765.1 Selenomonadaceae bacterium | reverse complement strand
CAAACTTCAATCAGATTTTTTACGCCGTCGACGTTGACAACTTCAATTTCATTGCCGGCAGAAAAATGTTTCACCAGCGCCGCGCAGTTTATCACGGCTGACACGTCGGGAATGGACTTAATCTGTTCAAGCGTATCTGCGCGGGTAATGTCGCCTTCAATTACAAAAATGCGCTTGCCGAAAAGTTCAGCGTAACTTTCGTCAAAGTAGTAAAAAAGTTGAGCTTTAAGGCGCTTTTCGGCAGGTAAATCTTTCTTGCCGCGCAGAAGGCAGTAAACTTTGCCGGAGTGATTCAAAATAAATTCGTGCAAAATGTGAATGCCGAGATAACCCGTCGCGCCGGTCAACACGATATTTTCAAGCGGTTGCCGTTCACCGTTTTTAAAATTGTCCAATGTATTCGCGTTGAGAATCGGTTCAAGTTTGGAGTAATCGTAATCTGAAATTTCTTTGTCAACGGTTGAAGTCGTGGCGACTTTTTGAAGTGCGGCAAGTTCGCGTGGCGTACGATTTATAAACACGTCGGCAAAACTTACTTTGTAGCCTGACTTTTGCGCCATGATAACTACGCGAGTTACAAGAAGTGACGTGCCGCCTAAGTCAAAAAAGCTTTCATCTGCGCCGACGTCCTCAAGCTGAAGTATCGCGCCGAAAATTTTACAAAAGTCCTCTTCAATTTTATTATCTGCCTTTGCAGTTGACTTACTGCGGGAAATCGTCGCTTCCGGCAGTGACTTCGCGTCAATCTTGCCGTTAAGCGTCATCGGCATTTTTTTCAACTGCAGGTAAGCGGTAGGCACCATGTAATTCGGCAACGTCGCGCCGAGAATTTTTTTCAAGTCTTCAGTGTCAAGCACTCTGTCCGCCGTGAAGTACGCGCAAAGGTGTTCAATTCCCTTAATCTTTGCAATTTTTACAATGTAAGTTTTAATGCCGTCTATTTTGGAAAGAGCGCTTTCAACTTCGCCGAGTTCAATTCGCAAACCGCGCAGTTTAATCTGATTGTCAAGCCTGCCCAAAATTTCTACGTCGCCTTCACTTGTCCAACGCGCATAGTCGCCGGACTTGTAGACACGCACGCCTTGATATTCAATAAATCTTTCGGCAGTCATTTCAGGCAGATTGTTATAGCCTTTGCCGACGCCTGCGCCGCCGATATAAAGTTCGCCGACAATGCCGGGCGGCAGTTCGTTGCCGTCGCTGTCCACAATAAATTCCGTGACATTGAAAAGCGGTCGCCCAACGGTAATCGTTTCGGCGTCGGTCAAGTCTTTCATATTCGCAGAAATTGTAGTCTCTGTCGGTCCGTACGTGTTGACAATTCGCGCGTTGGTGACAGCCCGCAGTTTGGTCAAAAGTTTTGCAGGATATTTTTCACCGCCGCTGCCAATGAATTTGAAATTTTTCAGCGCGTTTGCAAATGCGTCTGACTCCAAGTATTGATAAATGCGCGAAGGCGTGGCGTTAATCGCGTCGCCGCCATTTTTCAAAATCAATTCCGCCAATTTGTCGGGATTATTCTCCTGCTCTTTGTCCGCAAGCACCAAAGTCAAGCCGTTGAACAAAGGAAGAATAATTTCTTTCAGCGTTAAATCAAATGAAAACGTGCTGACGCTGACAAATCTTTTGGCATTTTTTGTAAGAATATCAACCATAATGTTCGCGGGATTATTTGTAAAGAAATTGGCGGCATTGCGATGAGCGATCATAACGCCTTTAGGTTTGCCGGTTGAACCAGAAGTGTAAATCAAGTAGGCGGTATCGTCCGGCGAAATTTTTACCTGCGGTCGCGTCGCATTTTCATGCGCCAAAAGTTTTTCAACGTCCAAATATTTTTCGCCGTTCAATCTGTCGGCAGTGGTTATGACGTACGCCGCTTGCGAATCTTCCAAAATTTGGTGAATGCGTTCGGCGGGATATTCAGTGTCGCACGGAATGTAAGCGCAACCCGCCTTTAAGACGCCGAACATTGAAATAATGGCGCGTGAAGTTCGCGGCAGAAGAAGTGCAACGCGGCTTTGAGGTTTTATTCCACTTGCAATCAGCGCGTTGGCAATTCTGTTTGCCGCCTCGTCAAGTTGCCGATAAGTGAAAGTGGCGTCGCTTGCAATTAAAGCCGTTGCGTCGGGAGTTTTCAGCGCGTATTCTTCAAAGCCTTCGTGATAAAAATTGTAAACCTTGCCGATAGTTGCAGGGTCGGTGTTACTGCGGAACGTTTCCAAAATTTTAGCGCGTTCATCGTCAATCAGCGAAATTTTTATCAACGGTGAATCAACCTGCGCGATAAATTTTTCCATGACGATATTAAATGACTTCGCCAGTCCTGAGATTAAGTCTGCGCTGTAATCGGCGGTGTTGTATTCGATTGAAAGGCGCGGCGCGGAATTTTCGCCTACAATTCTAAAAGTCAGCTTGAATTTTGACTCTGAATGCGGGAAATTTTCTACGCCGATAAATTTTGGCATTTTAAATTCGTCGACAACGCCTACTTGATATTCGTACATAATTTTCGGCGTAAAGGCGTAATCTGCGGCAATCTGCGCGAAGGGATAATTTTCATGTTCAATTACGGCAGTGAACATTTTTGAAATTTTTTTGAGGAACTCTGCGACAGAAATATTTTCCAACTCGGCAAAAAGCGGCAACGTGTTGACGAACATACCAAAAGTGTCGGCGAATTTGACGTTGGCGCGACCGCTTGAAATTGTCGTGAGGTAAACTTTGCGATTCGCGGTATATCTTGCAATGACGTAGCTCAACACGGCAAGACACAATGCGGCAGGAGTCAATTTGTTGGCTCTGCAGAAATTTTCAACGCTACTTGAAATTGTCTGTTCAAAAATTCTCGGCTCCCCGTCAACTTTGCCGTGAACGTCGGACGTAATTTCACTTGCCGTTTCAAAATCTTTCAGCAGTTCGGCGAAGAATTTTTGATTCTCGGCAAAATTATTTTCCTCTTCGCGCACAAAGTCAAAGTAGCTTGCGCCTTCACGATTCAGCTTACCGCCTTCAAGAAACGTTTTCAAATTTGAAAAGAACAAATTCATTGACGCGCCGTCGAAAATCAAGTGGTGAATGTCTGCAAACAAACTTACTTTTGAAGGTGTCTTTACAATTTCAAATCTGTACAGCGGCTCGGCGTCAAGTTTGAAGGGGCGGACGAAATTACTTTTGAACGCGGCAAAATCTTTATCCTCCAGCGTATGAACGGGAATTGCAGGTTCAACAGTTTTATTGGTGACTTGCATAATATCTTCACCGCGCAACTCGAAGTGAACGTTAATCGACGGATGCGCGGCGATAATTTTTTTCACGGCGTCAGAAAGCGCGGCAACGTCGGTATCAGCCTCAAAATTGTAAATGAACGGCACGTTGTACGAAGTCGACAGCGGATTTTTCATGCACTCCAAGTAAATGCCGCGTTGCACGTTGCTTATACGAATTTCATTCACCTTCGCGGCAATATGCGCGGCAGATTTTTTGTCGGACAGCAGGAAAGTTAAAATTTCATTTTCAATCGTCTCAAGCGTGCCGCTTAAAAGTTTTTTTACCGGAATATTGACGCCAAATTTTTTGTAAAGTTGCGTGGAAAGTTTAATTGCGGAAATGCTTGCCAAGCCGAGATAATTTAATTCGGTCGTCGCGCTGAACTCTTTCAAGCCGATAACTGCGCCGATAATCTCAACCAGCGCTTTTTCCAACACGTTGAAACTTCTTTTGACGTTATCTTCTTTAGCCGCTTGCAATTCCGGCTTAGGCAAGGCGCGGCGATTGACTTTGCCGTTTTGATTGAGAGGAATTTTTTCAATCTGCATTGTAACGGCGGGAATCATGTACGGCGGCTTGCGTGCGGCAATGAATTTATTCAGCTCATCAGTGTCAATTTTGGAATCGCCTACAACATACGCCGCAATAAATTTTCCGCCTGCAGGGTGGTCAAACGCGGCAACGGTCGCGTCCTTCACGCTTTCAAAATCTCTGATGACGCTTTCGACTTCTGAAAGTTCAATACGAAAACCGCGAATTTTTACCTGACCGTCCCGCCGTCCAATGAACTCAATATTTCCGTCAGCACGATAGCGAACAACGTCACCTGTCTTGTAAGCGTTTTCATATTCGCCGCCGTCAAAGGGATTTTTTACAAAAACTTCCGCCGTCTTTTCGGGACGATTCAAGTAACCGGCACCGACATGAGGTCCTGCCGCCAAAAGTTCGCCGCAAGCGCCAATAGGTACGCGGTGTCCGTTCGCGTCAAGTATGTACAGCTTAACATTGTCAATCGGCTTGCCAATCGGAATATTATCCTCCGCTTTTTCAACCTTGCAAGCCGTGATTAAAATCGTACATTCTGTAGGACCGTAGCCGTTGACTAAAGAAAAAGTTTTCGGCGGGTCAAGCGTGACAAGTTTTTCTCCGCCTACAGTCAAATATTTCAAGCCGCGATTTTCAATGTCAGTAGAGAATTGGCGTCCTACCTGCGTCGTCATGAAAGCGTGCGTGACGTGATTTTTTTCAAAATAAGCGTTCATACTTTCAAGGTCAAGGCGCATTTCTTCCGGCACAATGCAAAGCGCCGCGCCGCTCGTCAACGCGGGATAAGTGTCAAACATATTTGCATCAAAACCGAAACTTGCATAAGCGCCGACGCAGTTTTCAGGTTTTAAATCAAAATAACTCCAATACCAATTTATACAGCAGACCAAATTTTTGTGAGTGAGTCGAACGCCTTTCGGCACGCCGGTTGAACCGCTTGTATAAAGCAAGATAAAAATATTTTCCGGCTTGACTTGCGGCGGTACAAAATTTTCAGCTTGCGGAATTTCGTCAATAAATAAAACTTCGCCGTCATAATCTGTAATGAGCGGACGAAGTTCCTTTGTCGTGATTAAAATTTTTGCGGCGGCGTCTTTAACCATAAAATTCAAGCGTTCAGGCGGATACGTCGAGTCAAGCGGCTGGTAAACGCAACCTGCTTTTAATGCGCCGAGTGCGGCAATGGGCATAAATTCACAGCGCGGAATCAAAATCGACGAGACGTCACCGGCAGAAATATTTTTGCTCAAAAGGTACGCGGCAATGTCATTTGCCTTACTGTCCAATTCGCGGTAGGTAATTTTCTTGTCAGCGAAAATGACTGCCGTATTGTTCGGATATTTTTCAGCCGCCGCGTTGAAAAGACTCACAACCGTTTGAGAGTCATCGTAAGCCACTTCGGTAGCATTGAAGGCGTCAAGAATTTTAATCTGCGCGTCGTCAAGCAATTCAACTTCACGAACAAAATTTTTCGTCATAAGTTGGCGCAAGACATTTTCATAGCACGCGGCGAAAGTCGAAATGAAATTTTCCGAGTACCGCGACACATTGTATTCAACGTGAATTTGAATTTTTTCAAAGTCAGCCATTAACTCAAAGCCAAGCGCATTGCCGGTAGTTTTTTTGTCGAGAATTTCTTCACTGCAAGGCTTGCCGCAAAATTCATTTACCGTTTTAATCAAGCCATGATAAGCAAACATCGGCGTGTTGTTCATCGGGCAAATTTGATTCAAGTCCGCGTAGGAAAATAAATCGTTGTCCCGCGCAGATTGAATTTGCGCCGTCACTTCGCTAAGAAGTTCGGAAATTTTTTTATCGCCCGTCCAACGGCAATAAACCGGTAAAGTTTTTACAAACATACCGACGATATTTTTTGTGCGGTCATTGCGTCCGTGATAAATCGTCGCAAAAAGGGACTCTTGCTGATTCGTGTAAATGCCTAAAGTCAGCGCGAATGCCGCCGAAGTTAAAGCGGACGCGGAGATTTTATTTGTCTTGCAGAAATTTTTTAGCGCCGCGTAATTAAGCGGAAAATTTTTTTCAAAGACTGCGAAAGAAATTTTTTCGGCGTTACGGTCGGGAAGTGGTAAAGCCTCCACGTCAAGCCCACTGAAATTTTTTTCGTACCATTCTTTTGCCTGCGTGAAAGTTTCACTCGAACGTAATTTAATTTCGTCATTAGCCGCGTCAAGAGCGTCATAACTTTCAGCTGTCAATTCTGCGGCAGGGTCGGCATAAAATTTTGCAACGTCCGCATAAAAAATATTTGCCGCCGAACGGTCAAAAGAAACATGGTGCGTCGTGCGAAGAAGATATTTTGCCTTTTCAGTCTGTACCAAATTAAAGCGGAACAATCTGCCGCCGTGAAGTTCAAGCGGCTCGTCAAGCAGTACGGATAATTTTTTCTGCCACTCGGCGTCGGACATTTGCTCAACGGTTTGGTGGTAATTTTCCGCGCCATATTCTTGTAAAGTTTCGCCGTCCTGCTCGACAATGCGTACAAAAATTGCAGGGTGCGCGGCAACGGCTTTTTCAATCGCGGCGGCAAGACGATTCATGTCAATGCCGTTGTCCAACATCAAAAGAAAATGTCCGTTGTAAGCCCCTGCGTCCTGCATATTCAAGCAGTCAAGATAAATTCCAAGTTGCGTTTGTGACAAAGGCGCAATTTTTTTCGCCATTAAAATGCCCCCTCTAATTTTTTGAAAAGGTACAAACTCCGACAACTGCGCCGTCATTCAAGAAAAAATTTTTGCCGCTGACTTTGCCTTTACCGCCAAGAATTTTTTCACAATCTGCCTGCATGAAATTTTCCGTACCCGTCAGTTTGAAGTAACTTTCTTTGAGTGTCCAATATATCAAAAACTGCCGACCTTGTAAATTCTGCGGCAATGAAATAATTTTTTCGTATTCACTCGGCAAAAAAAATCTCTCGGCAATTTCCAACGCGCCGCGCGAATCAATTTCAACGTCAACGCCGCTTTTAACTTCGCCGATACTGCAGACAACCCAATTTCCCGCGTGCGACAAACTAATTTCAATCGGCAACGCGTCAATATGCGGCTTGCCCTTCGCGTCACGGTGCAGTTTAACTTTTTCAACCGGACAAGAAAATTTTTCGGCAACTGCATACCGCGCTAAAATTTCCGCCCAAACCGTTCGGTTCCTATCAGCATTGAAACGGTACGCCAAAATTTTTTCACGGCGATCCGGCAAAAAAAATTTCAGCCAATCATCGACAGGCTGATTAATTATTTCAGAGATATTAACGGCAAAAATTTCTACACTCACATTTCAAAACTCATATTTAAAATTTCATACTTCAATAACGGTTTGATTCAGCGACAAGACGCGGTTATATTTAATTTCTTTCGCCAAATTTTTAAGCAACATAATGCCATCGGTGTGAAGATTTTTTTCCTCTGCAACGGAATATTCCAGCGGGTTAAAACTTTTGCCGTTGTCACGCAGGGCGATAATAATTTTGTCAGCGCCGCGCTTGATTCGTAAATCGACATCAATTTTTTTGCCGGCGTTAAGCTTTTCAATGTTAAGCGTCATTTCTTCCAGCGCCACGCCGACTTTAAGCGCGACCGTCTTATCAAAATTTTTTTGCTCGAGAAATTTTTTTGCGTCAGCGGAAATCTGCGCGGCATTATCTGAATTGGCACTAAGCGACACGTCCATAATAATTTCGGCGTCACTTTGCTCAATCAGGAAGACATCATTCAGCTTGCCGCCGGAATTTTTGCAAACGTACTTTGTATAAAGCCACACGATAAAAAATCCTGCAAGCTCCGCCAAAATAAATGCGAACCATACGCCGTTGAGTCCGAAAATTTTTGACAGCACCCACGCCGCAGGTACGACGACTACAATTCCTTCCGTCCATGACAAAATGTTTGCCGCAATTCTGCGCTGAATTGTCGAGTAGTAATACATCACCAAAAATGTCAGCGTGACGCCGATTAAACTTACTGCAAACAATCTAAGCGCGGTAGAACCTGCGTCGGTAAGCGAAGGCGGCAAATTGTACAGCGATAAAATTACTTGCGGACAAATTATCGTGAAGGCTACGAAAGTCCCGCTCAAAGTCAGTGCGATTCGCAAAACATATTTCATCAACATTCGGACGCCGCCAAAATCTTTTTCGCCGTACAGCATTCCGATTATCGGCATCATTGCCCCGTTGCAACCGGCAATGCACATTGACACAACCGAAAGACACGCCATGCAAACCGCGTACAAAGTCATTGCGTCGGCGCCGCCGGTATTGCCGAGAATTTGATATATCGCCCAAATTTTTAACGATATCAAGCCGGTACTGCACGCTACCGGTATTCCCGCCTTTATGATATTGCCGACTTGATTTATAAATCTTCCCACGTCATTAAAGACGGGATAAAATTTTCTGCCGCGTTCGCGTGACGTAAAATATCTTTTCAAAATGTAGGCAATGCCGATAACGTCACTTGAAAGTAACGCGATACCCGCGCCGAATACTCCCATACCGTTGCTTACAAGCAGAAAACTCAGTGCCACGTTTGTAATTTGTCCGATTAAAACGCCGCGACTTACTATCTTCGCCATGCCGTCCGTGCGAATCAGCGTTTGCCACGAAAAGCACATTAAGTACAGCGGCAAGCGCCATATAAAAATCTGCAAATACTCTTGCACCATTCCGCGCAGATTTTCGGCGGACGATAAAAAATTCGGCAACGCCGCGCTGTTCATAAATAAAAACGCCGCCCATATTCCGGCTGAAAATATTCCCAGCGCTATTACCGTGCTGAAAATGTAATCTGCTCCGTCATTGTCGCGTTTACCCGCCGCTATCGCGATTAGCCCCGATGAGCCGATTGATATCAGCACCGCCATTGCGTACGTCATTTGGCTTAGCGGCAGACAAGCCGATATCGCCGCCATTGCCTGCGCGCTTATCAAGTTGCCTACGATTATTCCGTTGACAATCGTGCCCAACTGCGCCGCCATTGACGCCAACACTGTCGGCAAAAAAAATTCGCGAAACTTTTTTTCTGCCAGCACGCCCGTCTTTACAAATCCCATTGCCATTGCCGTTTATCTCCACGTCAAAAAATTTTTG
>JAFTEG010000387.1 GCA_017453765.1 Selenomonadaceae bacterium | reverse complement strand
GCTTTCATACCTACCAACTGCGAAACACGCGCCGCCATAGGTACTGCAGAGACGCCTGCCGAACCGATAAGCGGATTGATTTTCCAGCCGGTAGCACGACACATAACTTTGCCCAAAAGTACGCCGCCTGCCGTGCCGCCCATAAACGCGATAAGTCCCAAGCAGATTATCAAAAGCGTTTCCGGTACAAGGAAGTCTTTCGCGTTCATTGTCATGCCGGTACCCGTTGCCAAAAATATCGTGACAATGTTGCACAGTGAATTTTGCGCAGTGTCACTCAATCTGTCCGTTACTCCCGATTCGCGGAATAAGTTGCCGAGCATCAACATACCCAAAAGCGCCGTAATAGGCGGAAGAAGTAAGCTTATGAAAATCGTTGAGACAATAGGAAATACAACGCGCTCAAACTTTGTGACTTCTCTAAGCTCCGTCATAACGACTTCACGTTCTTTTTGACTGGTTAAAAGTTTCATAATCGGCGGTTGAATCATCGGTACCAATGACATATACGTATACGCCGCGACCGCGATAGCGCCGAGTAAGTGAGGTGCAAGTTTGATTGAAAGGT
Organism: Selenomonadaceae bacterium; assembly: GCA_017453765.1. Classification (GTDB taxonomy): domain Bacteria; phylum Bacillota; class Negativicutes; order Selenomonadales; family Selenomonadaceae; genus Quinella. The sequence continues at coordinate 2,463 of JAFTEG010000387.1, read as the reverse complement.
AAATCGACGTAGGACCGTCAGCGCCGCCGATAATGCCGATTGCCGCCGCCTCTTTTATGTCAAAGCCGACAATCATTGCGCCTGCCAATGCCACGAATACGCCGATTTGCGCCGCCGCGCCTAAAAGCAATGTCCATGGACGTGCAAGCAGGGGACCAAAGTCCGTCATTGCGCCGATACCGAGAAAGATTAACGGCGGAAAAATTTCGTACGTTATGCCGAAGTTAATCGCCTTCATTACGTTCATTTCTTCGCCGAAAAAATCTGTATTCGGAAAGTTGGCAAGGATACAGCCGAACGCGATCGGACCGAGTAAGAGCGGCTCAAATTCCTTTACAAATGCCATGTACAAAAGTATGAGACCGACCAAAATCATTATGCCGTTGCCGACGGTGAAAGACGAAAAGCCGCTGTCATTCCACACTGACTGCAAGGATACACTGAATGCATCAATAAATTCCAAATTCGTCACTCCTTTTTAGATCGCTAGATCGATAGTGGTTAGATCGATAGTCACTAGCAATCTAGTTACTAGCTCTACTGCTTCCTATGTTTGAGCGGGCTTGACTCTTCCACGCCGCAGTGTCACGGTCAACCATACGCACTGCACGAACTTCACCGCTTATGCCGCACCTAGCTATTGCCGCTACTATCGCCGCTATAACTTCCTCCGGTATACTCTCATCTTCGCCCGGTATATCGCGGTCAGTTACAACTTTCGAGTCCTTTACATTTTTAATCAGACGTTGCATTTCGTCTTCTTCAACCTGCGGCGCCGATTCTTTTTCTTCAGACTTCTTCGTAGGGTCAAGTTTGTGTATCAGCTGAATTAAAAAACTCAGCGCTATCAAGACGATAAAGACGACCGTCATGTTTATCATCATGATTATAAACGGATTCGTCGTGACAGGATGTCCCATAAAAACTACCACCTCAATTTATATCGTTCCGCTTTCTTTTTTCGGCAACAAAAAATTTCGCCGTCAAGAAAGCAATAGTTCACTACATTTTAATTATTGTGCGGCAAAAAAGAAAATTCTTTGTTTGAATGATTTTTATTCGACTTAGCTATAGTTCGGCTTGAAAATTTTCGTTGACAAAGTGTCAGCGTGTTTGTAAAATAGACTAGAAATTTTTCAGAAAGGTTTTTTAGGCGTTTGTAAATGAAATCTCAAAATGAAAGTTTTCTGGTTTATAAAATTACAAATAAAATTAACGGCAAAATTTATGTCGGTCAAACTACTCGTATGCTCGATACGCGCATTAAAGAGCATACATACGCCAATACGCCGCTGGGTGAAGACATAAGAAAGTACGGAATAACAAATTTTACTATTGAAATTCTTGCAGTATGTTCAAGCGTAGACCAACTCTCTGAACTTGAAAAAGAGTATATCGACAAGCTGAACTGCAGAGTTCCAAACGGTTACAATCAATCTTCCGGCGGTGAAAGCCGAATACACAAATCTTTGCCGACAATTTTTTCTAATCGCCGCGATGAAATTATTTCAGCCTGCGCGAAATTATATCAAAATTTTTCGTTTAAAGAAATAACTTTGCAAAAAATTGGTGACGCCACGACGTTCACGCGAACTTCCATTTACAACTACTTTCATACGAAGGAAGAAATTTTTTTGGCGCTGTTGCAACACGAATATGAATTGTGGATTGAAGAGTTAGACGCGATAGAAAAAAATAACGCCGCCTTGACGCGGGAGGAATTTGCGGACAAGCTGGCTAAGTCGCTGGAAAATCGCGTACAGCTTTTAAAGCTTATGTCAATGAATCATTACGACATGGAGTCGAACAGCCGGCTTGAAAATCTGATTGAGTTCAAAAAAAGTTACGGCAATTCTTTGACGGCGGTTAAACGTTGCCTTGACAAATTTTTTCCCGCAATGACGGAGCGTGACAAGGAAAATTTTTTGTACGCATTCTTCCCGTTCGTATACGGCATTTATCCTTACGCGATTGTCACCGACAAGCAACGTGACGCAATGCTTGAGGCTGGGACAAATTACGTTTACCATACAATTTACGAATTGGCTTATAACTGCGTGAAAAAACTATTAGGTGAAAATTGATGGACAGACGAGAATTTTTAAAAGTAATCTGCGCGGGGGCGGCGACGTTTTTTATAAGCGGTTGCGGTCTTGCCGGCGTGGAAGATAAACCAAGTGACGAGGGTAAAGCTCTTGCAAAAAATATTTCTGAGGGTGACAAAATGAAAATCGTAGTTATAAACAGCAGTCCGCACGCAGATAATGAGTCTACGTCAAAATATTTGGCGCAAAAATTTTCAGAAGGCGCGCAGTCTAAGGGTCACGAAGTTTTTACATTCGACGCGGCGAAAGAGGAAACGAATCCTTGTCAAGGTTGCGATCATTGCGGCATGGACGGCGATTGTATTTTTCATGACGCCATTGCAGAAAAACTTATGCCGAAAATGTTGGAAGCTGATTT
>JAFTEG010000386.1 GCA_017453765.1 Selenomonadaceae bacterium | reverse complement strand
GGACGGGTACACGTTGAATCCCGGCGATTTAAGCTGGGCGGCGTTGGAAAGTCTAGGCGAATGCAAGATTTACGATCGTACTTCTCTGACTGACGAAGGGGAAATTATTCAGCGAATCGGTGACGCGGAAATTGTCGTTACCAACAAGACGCCGATTTCAAGAAAAACTTTCGACGCGTGTCAAAATATCAAGTACGTAGGCGTTTTGGCGACGGGTTATAACGTCGTTGACGTTGCGGCGGCGAAAGAAAAAAATATCCCCGTATGCAACATTCCTACATACGGGACGGCGGCGGTCGGTCAATTTGCCATTGCACTGCTGCTTGAAATTTGTCACCACATTGGACACCACAATAAAGCCGTGCATGAAGGGCGCTGGGAAAATAATCAAGACTGGTGTTTTTGGGATTATCCGCTGATTGAACTTGACGGCAAGACTATGGGGATTATCGGCTACGGCAGGATTGGGCAGACTACCGGCAGGCTGGCGAATGCACTCGGCATGAAAGTTATTGCTTATGACGCCATGCGCGAAATTGGCAGTAAAGATGAGATTTGCGAAATTGTTTCGCTTGACGATCTTTTTAAGGCGGCTGACGTTATCGCGTTGCATTGTCCGCTGTTTCCTTCGACGCAGGGACTTATTTGCAAAGAAAATATTGCAAAGATGAAAGACGGCGTTATAATTTTGAATAACAGTCGCGGCGGCTTGATTGTTGAAGAGGATCTGCGCGCGGCTTTGGACAGCGGCAAGGTTTTTGCGGCGGGACTTGACGTTGTTTCTACCGAACCTATTAAAGGCGATAATCCTTTACTCGGCGCGAAAAATTGTATTATCACGCCGCATATTTCGTGGGCGCCGAAAGAATCACGCGCAAGACTTATGAATATTGCTGTTGATAACGTTAAAAGTTTTTTGGCGGGTAATCCCGTGAATGTAGTGAATTAGCTTGTAACCGGTAGCTTTTAGTCGGAAATATAATTCTTAACTCTACATTCTCAATTCTACATTCTTAATTCTTAATCCTTAATTCAAAAAACGGTAACCTGCCAATTCGCGCAGGTTTTTTTATTTTTTTTGATATTGACCAAACAAATGACAAATTGATATAATGATAAAGAAATTTTAAATGTTAAGGTGACATCTATGGATGAAACAAAAGATTTTCTCAGACCGATAGACAATAAATCAGTCGTACAACGTGTCATAAACCGCTTAACTAAAGCAATGATAGATAAAGAGTTAAAACTCGGTGACAGAATACCTACCGAAATTGAACTTGCAAACAGTTTCGGTGTAGGACGCAATTCAATAAGAGAAGCCATTAAAATTTTGGCGGCGTTCGGCGTGCTTGAAATTCGGCGTCCCGAAGGCACCTTCGTAACTACCGGCTTTTCAGACAAAATGCTTGACCCCTTGCTTTACGGAATTATTTTGGATCAATCCAACTCTTTGGACTACTTAAAAGAGTTGCGCGAATGGATGGACTGGGGAATTATTCGTTTAGCCGTCATAAAGGCCGATGATTCTGACATAGTAGCTTTACAAAAGGCTTTTAACGAATTAAAGTTGGCGTTGGAAGAAGGCGACGTTACAAAAATTTTTGACGCTGACAATAACTTTCACAATGCTTTGAATGAAGCGGCGCATAATCCTCTCTTTTTCAAAATTGCTGACCTTATTCGTACTCTCACCAGTGAAATTAGAGTTCGTACTATTAAGAGTATGTCAAAAATGGGCAAGTTGGACGAAATGGAAACGGCGCATAAAATGTTCCTTGACGCCGTTGAAAAGCGTAAATCCAATTTGTCTCGTGACATTGTTGCCGACGGATACTTTTACGATTACGGCGTACTGCAACAAGACTGATATAAATTTTTTCGGACACTAAAAAAGCTCTCGCCTATCTCGGACGGGAGCTTTTTACGTTATTTCTTGTCAAAAATATTTTTTCTGCTATAATAATATCGGTGTCGCAATAGCGGCAGGCGGTTCGTCACTTCCTCGAAGAGAGGAGGTGAGCGGAATGGATAAATCCGATTGGCTCACGCTGATCAACATCATTTTGACGCTCATCGACATTATCCTTCGATAGCGCGAAAAATGCCGCCTGACTTCCCGATAGTAGACGGCATTCCGACTTATTTACACTAATATTTTCAATTTAGGCGAATCGCTTGCCCGACACCCCATTAGCTCGCCGTTGCTCTCAAGTGTCGGCGGGCTTTTTGGTCTTTTAATCTTACCACACTGAATGATTTTTTTCAACTGTTAAAAAATCTTTTTTAATACGGTAATCGTTCCATGTCACTCCTTTACGTCAAGTGACTTAGACGTAATAAACGGCATTGCTGAGACATTTTTATCACCGCGAAAATATTTTTCTACAAGCTTAAATTTATTCCTGCCAAAACTAAAATTCTTCCAGCCAAAACGAGGGCGTGTTGAATAAGTCAACGCGATAAAATTAAAATTCAAGAGCGGCATTAACCAGCGGCAGTGCGCCAAGTCTGAATTACAGTGCCCACTGACTCGCGGCGTAACGCTTAAACCGGCGAAGTGATAGACGTGGACGCACTTAAT
>JAFTEG010000385.1 GCA_017453765.1 Selenomonadaceae bacterium | reverse complement strand
AGTTTCGACAAGCCCAAACGTCTCACCGCGCTTATGGAAAAGGGCGGTATTACAAGTTGCGGCAATTCTCAAAACTGCGCGGCGGTCTGTCCGAAGTCCTTACCTCTGCTTGACGTATTGGCGCAGGTAAACCGTGACGTAAATATACAAGCGCTTAAAAATATGTTCAACTTCTAAAAAATATCGTACGAAAAAAATCAGCCCTGCGACATTCGGTCGTAGGGTTTTTTAGTTTGGCTGTAGGTTTTTTAGGGACTGTTTGTAAACTTAAACTTTTTAACCTGCTTTCTTTTGGCTTATTTTACCTACTTTCTTTTGGCGCAAAAGAAAGTAGCAAAGAAAACATGGCGCGTATGTTGATCGCCGGGTTGGTTGATAGTTTTAGCTTTTGCGTACGTACAAGTTTACGATAATTCCGACGTGGCGAACCGCAGCGAATACATCCGCGCCGATTTTTTTATACAGCGCCGTTTTTTTAGTTTGAATTTATAAACAACCTCTAGTTTGGTTGTAGGTTTTTAGTTTGCAGGAAAAAATCTTGTATCGTCGAAGAGTTTTTTAATCTTATGGAAAGGTTAATCTTACGTAAAGGAAGAATTTTAATGGTAACAGTACTCGACAATCCTATAATTTCTCATAAGCTGGCGCAGTTACGAAATAAAAATACTCCGCCGAAAATTTTTCGTAAATTGGTACAAGAAATTTCAATGCTGATGATTTACGAAGTGGGGCGCGAATTTGAATCAGAAGAAATTACGATAGAAACGCCGTTGACCGCCTGCCGCGTAAAAATTTTGCACGAAGAAAATTTTGTCGTTATACCGATTCTCCGTGCAGGTTTGGCAATGGCGGAAGGCGTCTTAAAAATTTTGTCCGGCGCCTCTGTAGGACACATTGGGCTTTATCGCGACGAAAAAACCTTCAAGCCTATAGAATATTACAGCAAAATGCCGCCGAATTTAGGCGAAAAAATTTTGCTTGTCACAGACCCAATGCTGGCGACGGGCGGAAGCGGCTCCGCCGCGTTACAAATGCTGAAAGATAAAGGTGCGCAGAAAATTATTTTTATGAATATCGTTGCCGCGCCGCAGGGCATTGAAAAAATTTCGGCGGAACACCCTGACGTACCGATTTACACTGCGGCGATTGATGACGGCTTGAATGAAAATTGTTACATTCTGCCGGGCTTAGGTGACGCCGGTGACAGGATTTTCGGCACGTTGTAATAATTAAATAGCGTTCAAAGTTCAACAACTACCAAATTTCAATACCAAAAAAGCCGTACCATTTGATACGGCTTTAAAATTTTCGTGTGGCAGGGGCAGAAAGAATTGAACTCTCAACCTACGGTTTTGGAGACCGGCGCTCTACCAATTGAGCTATACCCCTATGGGGCGACTCGTGGGAATCGAACCCACGCATATCGGAGCCACAATCCGACGTGTTAACCACTTCACCAGAGCCGCCGTTTAATACAAGTTGACTTTGAATCCAAGCAACGCTTAAATCCAAAGCCTTAAATTTATTTAAATCGGCGAATACCTACTCTTCCAAGCCGTTTCCAGCTAAGTACCATCGGCGTTTGAGTGCTTAACTTCTGTGTTCGGAATGGGAACAGGTGGATCCACTCAGCCATCTTCACCGAATTTTGCTTTAGCTTTTAGCTGTTAGCCTTTAGCTGTTAGCTATTAATTTTTTAGAGAATAGATTCTCTGAAAATTGCACAGGCTTCACATTAGTAAAAGATAAACTTGCGACTTATTAGTATCGGTCCGCTTAACACGTCACCGTGCTTACACTCCCGACCTATCTACCTTGTATTCTTCAAGGTGTCTTAAAGATAACTCATCTTGAGGCTGGTTTCACGCTTAGATGCT
>JAFTEG010000384.1 GCA_017453765.1 Selenomonadaceae bacterium | reverse complement strand
ATTAAGTGCGTCCACGTCTATCACTTCGCCGGTTTAAGCGTTACGCCGCGAGTCAGTGGGCACTGTAATTCAGACTTGGCGCACTGCCGCTGGTTAATGCCGCTCTTGAATTTTAATTTTATCGCGTTGACTTATTCAACAGCCCCTAGCGATCTAGCGATCTAAAACGAGGTGACGACAATGTTAAAATATTTCGGTCGAATCGGCTTAACCGTAATTATGCTTGTGACACTGGTATTTGCAAGCGCTTGCTCTGATTCCGGCGGCGAACAAAATTCAAACAACACCGCTACGAATAACAAGTCCACAACGTCCGGCGGAAAATCTGCCGTAAGTTTCGGCAACGATTACAAAAAAGATGACACGTGGCTTGTCTACTGGTACTTGTGCGGCACGGATTTGGAAAGCGGCAACGGCGCGGCGACACTTGACCTTTCAGAGTTGGTTGAAGTGCAACTTCCGCCAAATGTTAAAGTGCTGATTCAAACCGGCGGAACTACCGAATGGCAAAACGAAGTTATTCCCGACGGACAAATTACGCGCCTTGTCTACGATAACGAGGACTTGAAAATTTTGCAGGAGTTACCCGACGCCGATATGGGTTCACAAAGTACGCTGGTTGACTTCTTGAAGTACGGCAAGGATAACTTTCAAGCAGATCACCGCGTCTTTGTATTTTGGGATCACGGCGGCGGCAGTGTCTACGGCATTTGTTCAGATGAGCGCACCGGAAACGCTTTAAGCTTGAATGACTTGACGCAAGCTTTCGGCAAAGTTTATCAAGCTGATGCCGACAAGCCGCCTTTTGAAATAATCGGCTTTGACGCCTGCTTAATGGCGACGTACGATACTGCGGCGTCGATTTACGGTTTTTGTCGCTACATGGTAGGCTCGGAAGAAGTTGAACCCGGCAACGGCTGGAATTACACCGGCTGGGTTGGCGCTCTTGCCAAAAATCCCGCAATGGGCGGCGCGGCTCTCGGTAAATCCATTTGTGATACTTTTATGCAAGGTTGCGAAGAATATCAGACTGATGACGCGGCAACGCTGTCAGTAGTCGATATGTCAAAAATTCCGCGCCTTAATGTTGCCTATGAATATTTCGGACTTGAAGCGGTTAAATCTGCGCGGCGTGACGTAAGAGGATTTTTCTCCACGTACGGACGCGGCGCACAACGTGCAGAAAATTACGGCGGCAACACGCGACAAAGCGGCTATTTCAATATGGTTGACCTTGCCGATCTTGCCAAGCAGTCACAAAAAATTTTGCCTTCGACGTATCAAAATTTAATCGCGGCTATTGATGACGCGGTTGTTTACAAAGTTCACGGCGATTACCGCGCGAAGGGCAGCGGTCTTTCCGGCTTTTATTCCTACGACGGCGGCGAAGAGTCATTGGTAGGCTATTTGAACATTGACGCGGCGCCCTTTTCGCAGAAAGTGCTGTACTATTATCTGATTTACGGCGAACTGCCCGACGAGGCGGCTAAAGTCATTGACGACGGAACTTTTGAAAAGACTCTCGCGCAGGTCAGTGAAAGTCTCGCTCAAGGTACGCCGGAACCTGCGCCGCCTGCTGAAATTGAAAACGCGCAACTTACACAACCCGCACCTGCACAGCGCATTGATAATTTTTCCGTTTCCAGCCTTGAAGATTTGCCGGTTAATGTTGACGATAACGGCAGTGCCTTTGTCAAGCTGACGCCGGAGCAAATGGACCTTTTGTCAAGCGTCCATTGCCAACTGACTTATATCAGCGTGGAAGATGACATTATTCTTTATCTCGGCAGTGACGCGAACATTGATGCGAATTGGGACACCGGTATTTTTAAAGACAACTTCCAAGCCGTGTGGCCTACGCTTGACGGTCACTTAGTTTACATGGAAATTGTTTCGGAAGATGACGACTACAACCTTTACAACGTGCCGATTAAGTTAAACGGCGTTGAATGCAACTTGCAAGTGGTTTACAGCTACAAGGACGAGAAATATCACATTCTCGGCGCGCGCAAGGGCATTGACGATAACGGTATGGCGGATCGCACGTTAATCAAGTTGAAAGCCGGCGACCAAATTACTACGATTCACTACGGCACGCTGATTTCAAGTGACGACGATGATTTAATTCCGGTTGACGTCGACACCTTCACAATTTCAAGCGCCAACCCCGAATTTAAAGACGAAGATACCGGCGACGGCATTTTCGGCTACTGCTTTGAATTTGTTTCGCCTACCGACGACAGCGCACTTTCGCAAATGGTGACGTTTACTGTTAAAGGCGACGAAATTACAACTTCGGTAGAATAAAAATATTAAGTTTTAAACGTCAGAAAAGCCGGTAGAAAAAATTTCTTCAAATTCGGCGACGGACGCGGCACGATTAAATTTATTTCTAAGCTCGGCGCCGCCTTTCAAGCCCTTTGTGTACCACGCGGCGTGACTGCGCATTTCACGAATGGCAACGCCTTCACCCTTGCACGAAATTAATTTTGAAAAGTGACGGCGCATAACCTCAACCCTTTCGGCGACAGTCGGCGGGGTAATTTTTTTGCCGGTTTTAAGGTACGTCAAAAGCCTGCCAATGATAAACGGGTTACCCTGCGCGGCACGTCCCACCATAACGCCGTCAGCGTGCGTAACGTCCAAAATTTTATCAAGCGAATCAAAATCTTTCACATCACCGTTTGCAATGACGGGAATTTTCACGGCGGCTTTAACCTTTGCAATTTCCTCCCAATTCGCCGCGCCGGAATAAAATTGCTCCCGCGTCCTGCCGTGCACCGCAATAAAATCTACGCCACAAGATTCCAGCACCTTTGCAATTTCTATGGCGTTTAAATGCTCTTCGTCAAAGCCCAGCCGAATTTTCGCGCTTAACGGCAGTGAAGTGGCTTGACGCATTGCGGAGAAAATTTCGCCGACAAGTTTGGGATTTTTCATAAGCGCGGAGCCTTCGCCGTTTTTTACAATCTTAGGCGCGGGACAGCCCAAATTAAAATCGATAACTGCGGCGGTTCCCAATTCCTCTACAAACTTTGCACCTTCCGCGCAGATTGCGGGATCGGAGCCGAAAAGTTGAATTGCTATCGGTCTTTCACTTTCAAGCGTCTGCAACATTGCCAGCGTCTTTTCGTTGCGGTAGTGAATGCCGTTGCAACTTACCATTTCGGCGAACATTAGCGGCTTGTAAGGCGCGGGAATAAGTTCACGGACGATTGAGCGGAATGCCGAATCAGTGACGCCTGCCATTGGCGCTAAAAATATCGGCGCTGAAAAAATTTCGTTTACTGTCATAAAACCACCTTTCTTAGGGAAGAGGGATGAGGGAACAGATTTTTTGTAACTTCAATATTTCTGCAGGAATTTTTTAAATGCGGCAGAATTAAAACTGGCAACTTTAAAATTAAAGTGCTATACTGAAATTAATCTTTTATCTATAAATTTTGGAGGGAAAAATTTTTATGCTTACGATTGAAAAACTTGAAGAATTTGGCGTCGACACTAAAGAAGGTCTTACCCGTTGCATGAACAAAGAGACTTTTTATTTTCGTATGATAACAATGGGACTTTCCAACGACAGCTTTGAAAAACTTGACGCGGCGATTAAAGAAAATAATTTGGACGAGGCATTTGAGGCGGCGCATGCACTTAAAGGCGTACTCGGCAATTTGGCTCTTACTCCGATTTACAAGCCGCTTTCTGAAATGACCGAAATGCTCCGCGCAAAAAAAACCGCCGACTATGCGGCGATGTACAAACCGATTATGGAAATGCGTAACCAACTTTTGGAAATGATTAAGAGTTAGTATCTTGTAGCTTTTAATTATACATTCTTAATTCTTAATTAGACATTGACGCCGAAGTTTCTGCCGAGTGCCGCAAGACCGCCGCTAAAGCCTGAACCTATGGCGTTAAATTTCCATTCGCCCTTATTGCGATAAATTTCACCGACAACTACGGCAGTTTCTACTGAAAAATCTTCGCCCAAATCGTAGCGGATAAGCTCCTTGCCGGTTGCGTCGTCAACAACGCGAATATATGCATCAGTTACTTGACCGAAAGTCTGCTTGCGTTCATCGGCTTCGTAAATGGTAACGGTAAAGTCGATTTTCTCGACATTCGCCGGAACAGCCGCGAGGTCGATTTTAATTTGCTCTTGATCCTCTTCGTCGCCTTCGCCGCCGCCTTTGAGTTCGTCGCCCATATGTTCAACCGCGCCGCTTACATGCTTAAGGTTGTTGTAGAAAACAAAATCGTCATCGGAATTGACTTTGCCGTTAGCACCGAGCAAGAACGCCGCCGCGTCCAAGTCGAAGTCGTAGCCGCCGTCGTACTTGTTTTCTTTCCAGCCGAGACCGACTAAAATTTTCGTCAAGCTGGGATTGCCCTTTGTCAAGTCAACTTTCTGACCCTTTCTCAAACTAATTGCCATTGAAGATTTCCTCCCATTCTTACTTTTAATATTTTGCGGAGATTTTTCCTGCGTACCTGCGTTAAGGCTTGTGATAATGTTGGTAGCCGTAACAGACAGCGAAGAAAAATTTCCGTTTTCTTTATCGTTAATGAATTTTATAAAATCTGCGGCAGAGTTCGCATTAATCAGCGCGTCTTTAAATTCGGCGTCGTCAAGCATTTTTTCAAGTTCATACGCCAGCGTAATATGCCCCGAACTTTTATCATTCGGATACGCTACTGAAAAGAAAAGTCGCGCAGGATTATTCGTCGTATTATCGGACGGAAAATAAATGCCTTTTGGAATTGTAATTGCCGAAATGCCGGGCGATAGTATGTCGCCCCATTCAACCGCAACAATTACAACGCCGTTAATAAATCGCAGGACGCCGCCAATACTATGTTTCATATTTTTAAACGAATTTGTATTGGTACGGTGCGTGCCGCTGACAATATCTTTGTAAGAAACAGTGCCGGGTATATTAGTCAACATATCTAAATTGCCGCCGGCGTCCATTAGCTTAACAAGCCGCGTCATAACTGCGCCGTGAAATTTTATATCTGCGTTGACTTCGACATTTTCATTTTTCATCCAATAAGCAACACTCATACTTCAATCCTTCCTGCCGACCGTCCAGCGCAAGCCCCAGTTAAAATCTTCGTCCATTTCCTTAGAGTCGCGGTAGAATCTGATAATCTTTTCAACGCTTAACGTGCCGCCGACATTTTCAAGAAGAGCTATCGCGCAGGTATGAAGTTGGGAGCCGTATTCGTCCATTCTGACTACAAGTTCGGGACTGCCTGGACAATTCACGGTAACAACGCCGCGAGCCTCTTCCCAATTTGCCGCGCCTTCGTAGATAAAAGTGTAAATTAAAATGCGCTTAATCTTGTCAATATATTTTCCGTTGACGCGCAGGTTTTCACCATCTGAAATAGCGCCGGTTCTGTCGTCGCCGTCAAGCTCAATGTACGGCTTGTAATCCAAATTGCCGAAGAGCCGACCCAACGCCTGCACCGCGCCAATTTCGCCGTCCTGCAGTTCGTACAGGCAACATAAATCTAAATCAATGCCCTTACTGCCGAAAATACTGCTTAAAAGACCGCGTGACTGTTGCGAAGGTTGCGCCCAGTTCAAATTGATGACAATTTCGCCGAGAGTTTTTCCCTGCTTGACGAGGTTGACTTTCTGCCCCTTTTTCAGTTCAATTTTTTTCGGCTGACGCTCCTGCGCGGGAGGATTTTCATTCGTGTTGGAAGTTTTATTAGGCGGCGGAATTTTTAAAGGCGGCGCAGTTTTCTTAGGCGGCTTATCGCGTCGTGTTTCAACTTTTTTAGGCGTAGGCGGCGGTTCGACTTCCGGCGGCGCAGTCATATCGTCGCTGACTTCAATGCCGAAATTTTTACAAAGTGCGGCAAGCCCGCCACTAAATCCCGCGCCGGTAGCGTTAAACTTCCACGCGCCTTTGTAGCGGTAAATTTCGCCCAGCACTATCGCCGTTTCGACGGTGAAATTTTCAAGCTTAAACGTTGCAACGTCGTAGCCGTTGGCGCCTTTAACCCGTAGCACGGCATCTTTCACAAGGCTGAAATTTTGCCGCCGCTTTTCCGCTTCGTAAATTGTAGCAGTTATCGCGATTTTTTCAATATGACGCGGAATTTTTTCAAGATTCACGAAAAGTGCGCCGTCGTTTTGGTAAGTGACGCTTGCCGAATTATGCGTAGGGTTGCCGTAAAAAACAAAGTCTTCGTCACCCGCCGCCTTGCCGTTCGCGCTGAGAAGAAAAGCTGACGTGTCAATATCCAATGCGCCGGAATTTCTTTCAAACTTCAGCGTCACGGCTTTTTCATTCAGCGAAATTTTTTGACCTTTGCGAAGTTCCATAAAAAATTTTCACCTGCCCTGCTTTAAACTGCGTTTTAATTTTTAATTGCGATTAAATTTTTCAATGCGATTAAATTTTTCAATGCGATTAAATTTTTAACTGCGATTAAATTTTTAACTGCGATTAAATTTTTAACCGTCATAAAATTTCAGCCGCTGCCGAGTAATTTTGTATCTTCGGTACCCTGCAATGCCGGCGGTCTTTCTGCGTCAAGCTGATTAGCCAAAGACCAGCCCGCCGATTCAAGCATTGCGACGCTTATTGCGGGGGAAATTATTTGACCTACGAAGGGAATAATTTTTGACGCCTCTTTTACAAAAGTTTTGACGGCATTTTTTTTAACCGCCGCAACGATAGCATTTATAGCCATATTCCGCGCCACTGATTCGGTGATTGATCCGCCCAACGCACTTGCAAGAGCCATTGCCATAGTCGTCATTGTAATGGTGTCTGCGGCAAGACCGGTGCCGGGCAAGGGCAAGGCGTTTCCTGCCGCCGCAAGTACTGCGTGCGAATGAATTATTGCGTGACATTTATTTTTCTCTGCATCCGTCATAAAATTTCCCTCCTTTTTAGGGTTTAGGGTGTAGGTTTTAGCTTTT
>JAFTEG010000383.1 GCA_017453765.1 Selenomonadaceae bacterium | reverse complement strand
TGGAAATAATTTCAGCGGCGGAAATAATTTTGAAATTTTGTACGGCTCTGATTATCAAAATGATATCGTTCGCGCAGGTAATGCAGGTTCGCAACTTTGGGGCGGTATGCGCGGCAATGATGAACTGTTCGGCGGCTCAGGCGAAGATGCTTTTGTTTACTATTCGGACGGCGGACATGACACTTTCCAAAATGCTGAAGGTCAAGACATTGTTTTATTGCGTAATATGACGCTTGCAAATATTTCCGGCGCGGTGTTGACGGATAACGGTTCGTACTTCAAATTCACGGACGGCGGCTCCCTTATTATCAACGGTCAACCTTCAACCTTCGTTGTAGAAGACTCTGACGACAATGTTACACGTTACAATGCCGATTATCAAAATAAAACTTGGACGCAATCGAATTAAGAATTAAGGATTAAGAATTAAGAATGTAGAGGGTAGAATTTAGAATTACAAGCTACTGTCTAAACGCTACCAGATACAAGCTGACAACGCGTCGTGCTGAAAAGGTGCGGCGCTTTTTTTATTGCAGAAATTCAATTAAAATTATATAATTCACAAAATTCATTTGAAGGTGGAATTTTTATGGCAACAGCTGTTGAGACCGTAAAAAAATTTATGAACGTCCTTGAAAATTATTCCGGCGAAAATTCGCCAATCGGACGTGTGGCGCTTGATGACGCGGTAAGGCAAGTGACGAAGTTTAATTCGCTTGATGACGCCGTGAATAAGCTTTTAAAGACGATGGGTGATACTGAAACCTACCCCGACACCGATACGCGGCTTAGAGAGGCTACCGGCATGGTTCTCGGCGCGGAAGGTAATTACAGCGTTGATACCGGCGCGATTAGCGGCGCCAATGCAGGCGGTTCAACCGTTAAAGACGCGCAGTGGATTGTGCCGGAAGGCGATAACACCGTAGATTTATCAACCTTGCCACTTCCTGAGCCCGGTTCAACTACGCCGATTACTTACACCGGCAGTGACGGCAACACGTTCACTTTTTATGCAAAGTGGCCTGACAGTTTTACTACCGTTGTCGACGGATTAAAGGAAGGCGCGGAAGATTATTCCGCCAGAATGAATGATCTGCGCTACCGTTTGGATTTAAACACGTTGGACGAAAACGACCACTACGAATTTACGGTTACAAATGACGACGGCACGACTGAAACAGAAATTTCTCCCACGTACGGGCAAATGAAAAATTCCATTACCACTTCGCTCAGGGGGCTTTACAATTACTGGCTTGCTGAAGGCGCAAAACTTAACTACGATTCTCTCGGCATGGCGCTTAACGGTCAAACGATTGAAATTCTTTTCTGCGTCGGCGGTGAGTACAATGAATTTTCCGCAGATACCGAGTCGACTCGTTTAGACACGTTGCCGGATAGTAAATTTAAAATTGGTATTTCACTTTACGCTTGCGGCGACATGGACCCTACCGACCCAAATGGAAAGAGTACTAACTCCGAAGGCAAGGTAAGAATGTATTGGGATCGCATTATGGCTCATGAATTGGTTCACGCCGTAATGTTTTCAACCGGCACGCTTAAAAATGATATGCCGCAATTTTTCACGGAAGGTATTGCCGATTTGGTGCAAGGCGATGACGATTACAATGCCAGCGAAACACAGCACATAGTTGAAATGGTGAACAATACAGACACGTTGAAAGTAGGCTTGAACTTCGCTGAAGGTACCGGCGACGCTTACCCGTATTCTGCCGGTGATATGTTTATGAGGTACCTTGCCAAGCAGAGTTTGGACGTTACTTCACTTGTCGGCGTTACTTCGGAAAGTGAGGTTTTCAGCTACGACACCGGCAGTGCGGTTATCACAAATTATTTGAACGGCGACTCGGTCAATTATCAAAAATCTATCGGCGACGCGTGGACTACAGATTCGTT
>JAFTEG010000382.1 GCA_017453765.1 Selenomonadaceae bacterium | reverse complement strand
ATGCGGCTGAAAATCTGCGCGGCATTGTCAATGAAAAAACTACGCAAATTCCCGCCGACTACTTGAAAGATCCGGAAAAAATTTCTGCCGATTTAAAAGCTCGTCAAGGTGACAGAGACAAACTGCAGGACGCGATAACTGCCGCCGAAAAAAATTTTCAAAGTGCAAGCAATAAAAAATCCCGCTTTGAAGGCGCGCTTAAAAATGCGGAAAAAAATTATGCCGATGACGCCGCGAAGGTTAAAGACAACGAAAAGCCCGATATCGACGCGCTGAAAAATCAATCGGACGCCGCGCAGAAAGTTTACGTCGACAAAAAAGTTGCGGCTGAAAAGGTTAGCGATAACTTAAAGCACCTGCAGAGAATTTCAATTAAGCTGAAAAATTTGGCGGCGGAATTGGAAAGCGCCGAAGATATTTATACTATGTGGAAAAAACTTTCAGAGACGGCGAACGGCAAACTTTCATTTCAGCGCTACTATTTAAATTCAATGTTTCAGCACGTGATTCAAGAGGCAAACACGCGGCTTGAAAAGATGAGCGGCGGGCGTTACCAATTCCGCAACAAGGAGCAGACGCATAAAGGCAAGTTGGCGGGGCTTGACCTTGAAATATTCGATGCCAATTCAGCTACCTGCCGTGACGTTGCAACGCTGTCCGGCGGCGAATCATTCTTGGCGTCGCTGTCACTTGCACTTGGACTTGCGGCGGTAGTTAAAAATACGGCGGGCGGCATTAAGCTTGACACGATTTTCATTGATGAAGGTTTCGGCTCATTGGACAGTGAAACGCTTGACTACGCGATTAACACGCTTGTCGACTTGCAAGGTGACGGTCGGCTTGTTGGAATTATTTCTCACGTCGAAGAGCTTAAGCAACGTGTACCGAATCGCCTTGAAATTACAAAAAGCAAGGAAGGCAGTACGGCGGAGTTTAGGGATTAGGTGCTAGAGCGGCATTAACCAGCGTAAGTGCGCCAAGTCTGAATTACAGTGCCCACTGACTCGCGGCGTAACGCTTAAACCGTCGCAATGCCAGACGCGGACGCACTTAATGCCGCAATGTTTTCTTTGCTACTTTCTTTTGCGCCAAAAGAAAGTAGGTTCAAAAATTTAAAATAAAATAGATAAAAATATTTTTGGAGCTACGGCTCTTTTTTTATGTAAAAATCTTGAAATGAAAATCTTGTATAAAATTCGATATTGTAGTATATTCTAGAAAAATCAATATTGAAAATAAACTTTGAAGGGAGCAAAATTTTTGTGAGAAAAGATCAGTTAGCTAAATTGCTAATCACTCTAATTGCGATAGTGGCATTATTCGTAATATTTATTCGTCCGTTGGCAAATTCCATAAGGCAGGGACTTGACTTGCAAGGCGGCACGCACGTCGTACTTGAGGCGGAAGATACAGACATTGCTAAAGTTGATGAAGACGCCATGCAACGTGTTGTAAGCATTATGGAAAAGCGCGTCAACGAATTGGGATTGACTGAACCGATTATTCAGCGTGAAGGCGAACGCCGCGTTATCATAGAATTGCCCGGCATTAAAGACCCCGACAAGGCTATTGAGACGATTGGCAAGACGGCAATGCTTGAGTTCAAAGACGAAGAAGGCAACACGCTTTTAACCGGTACTGACTTGAAAGACGCGCAGGCGGCAATGAATCAATCAAACAGTCAAGCCGTTGTTAATCTTGAATTTAGTGACGAAGGTAAAGAAAAATTTGCTGACGCCACGTTACAAAATGTCGGCAGGAAAATTGCCATTCTGCTTGACGGCGAAGTTTTGACAGATCCCGTTGTACGTGAACCGATTTTAGGCGGTCGCGCAGAATTTTCCGGTCAACGCGATTTGGAAGAGGCGCAGAGATTAGCCGTACTTTTACGCAGTGGCGCTTTGCCGGTTAAAGTCAACATAATTGAAACGCGCACGGTCGGACCTTCACTCGGTCAAGACTCTAAAGACAAGTCCGAATTTGCCTTTGTAGTCGGCATTGCGGCGGTTTTAATTTTTATGTTGCTCTTTTACAGACTGTGCGGCTTTATCGCTGACATAAGCTTAATGGCGTACACTTTGCTTTTACCTTTGATTTTGAAGAGTCTCGACGCAACATTAACACTGCCCGGCGTCGCGGGAATAATTTTATCAATCGGTATGGCGGTTGACGCGAACGTTTTAATTTTTGAACACTTCAAAGAAGAATTTAGGCTCGGCAAGTCGCTACGCCTTGCAATGGACACGGGCTTTAAACGCGCCTTCACGACAATTTTTGACTCGAATACCACGACGATAATCGCGGCGGCAGTGTTATTCTTCTTCGGCACGGGCAACATTCGCGGTTTTGCGATAACCTTAGGACTCGGCGTGTTACTTAGTATGTTTACCGCCGTGACGTTGACGCAGTTTTTGCTGAAACTTTTGGTCAACTCTCGCATTATCGAAAGTCCCTCTGCGTACGGCGCGGACGGCTTTGTACTGTTTGACGCAAGCAAAGAAAAGGCGGTGAAGTAAATGCCTAAGTTTGACATTGCGGGACGCGCTAAATTATGGTTTATAATTTCACTGCTGGTGATAATTCCCGGCTTGATTTCAATGGTAACGCGCGGCTTTATTTTCGGGATTGATTTTACCGGCGGCACGATTATGGATTTGAAATTTGAACAGGCTACGGAAATTTCAAAGGTTCGTGACGCACTTAAGCCGTTCGGGCTTGACGGCAGTACCATTCAGCTTTCCGGCGAAAGTTCGGACGTTGCCGCGTCGACAAACGTCATGATTCGCACGGTTGATTTGGACGAGAATCAGCGCAAAGACGTAATGGCGGCGATTAAAAAGGACGTCGGCAATTACGAGGTACTGCGCGAAGAAAAAGTCGGTGCGGTTATCGGCGGCGAATTGATTTTTAACGCGGTAATGGCGCTGGTAATTTCGTGGGTGCTGATAATTTTGTACATTGCCTACCGCTTTGAATTTAAATTCGGCGTCGCGGCAGTTATCGCGCTGGTACACGACATTTTGATAGTGCTGGCGTTTTTCTCCTTTACGCAAAGGCAGGTTGATTCGTCATTCGTGGCGGCGCTTTTAACGATCGTCGGCTACTCGATAAATGACACGATAGTTATTTTTGACAGGATACGCGAAAATTTGAAGTTGCACTTTCGGCGCGGCAGTGACGCAGTTGGACTTGTAAACCGCTCCATTTATCAGACGTTGACGCGCTCGCTGTACACGGTATTTACCTGCTTATTCACGACGTTTGCGCTATTTTTCTTCGGCGGCGAAACTACGAAAGATTTTGCCTTCGCGCTGATAGTGGGCTTTACAAGCGGCTGCTATTCGTCAATCTTCATTGCGGGACCGCTGTGGCTGACGTTTAGACAAATGAAGAATTAAGAATGAATAATTAAGAATGTAAATTAGCTTGTAGCAGGTAGAAGTATGCAGAAAAAATTTTTAGTTAAAGAAGAAAATAAATTTGAAGTCGATAAACTTGTTAAGGCGTTGGGCATAAGCGAATTGACGGCGAAAGTTTTGGTGAATCGCGACATTACGGACGTGGAAGAGGCGCGGACTTTTTTAAATCCCGACGCTATGGATTTTTTTGACCCGTTTTTAATGAGCGGCATGAGTGCGGCGGTTGACAGAATCATTGCGGCGATTAACAGCGGCGAAACGATTTGCGTTTACGGCGATTATGACGTTGACGGCATGGCAGGCACGGCGCTTTTAACGCGCAAACTGCGGCAACTCGGCGGCAAGGTTATCACTTACATTCCGCGCAGGGTTGAAGGCTACGGCATGAACATTCCCGCGCTCAGGCAGATTTACAAGGACGGCGCGCGGCTTTTAATTTCTGTTGACTGCGGCATTTCCAACGCCAAAGAAATTTCTGCCGTAAATGGACATATGGAATTTATCGTGACAGATCACCACCTGCCCGCGCTTGAAAAAATTACAAATGCCGTTGCCGTGATTGACCCGCATCAGCCGGAGTGTTCATACCCCGACAAAAATTTGTGCGGCGCAGGCGTGGCATTTAAACTTTGTCAGGCGTTGGAAAATAAAATTAACGGCACGGACATTCAGTGCTACTTTGACGACATTGACCTTGCCGCACTTGCCACCGTTGCCGACTTAGTGCCGCTGAAAGGCGAAAGCAGAAAAATCGTGCGTTACGGCTTGCAGGAAATGAGTTCGTCGAATTGCGTGGGACTTCGCGCATTGGTGAAAGTATCCGGCTTTGACGAAAAGAAAATCTCCGCCGACAATGTAGCTTTTCAAATTGCGCCGCGTTTAAATTCAATCGGACGCCTTGAAACTGCCGCCACCGGTTTAAAACTGCTTTTATGCGAAGATTTGGCGCAGGCTCTTAAACTTGCCGAGCGTATTAACGAAGTCAACAAAGCGCGTAAACAGCTTGAAAAAGAAATTTTTGTGAAGGTTGACGAGAAATTTAAAAATCTGCGCGAAGAGAGGGGCGGAAATATTTGGTCTGCCGTAATTGACGGTGAAAATTGGAATGCGGGCATTATCGGCTTGACGGCGTCACGGCTGGCTGAAAAATATCACCTGCCGTCAATCGTCATTACGCACGGCGATACAATTTCGCGCGGCTCGTGTCGCAGTATTCCCAAATTTCATATGAAAGACGCGCTGGACACTATGGCGGATTTATTTGACAATTACGGCGGACATTCGCAGGCGGCGGGCTTTGCAATACCGACTAAGCTGGTACCGGAATTTAAAAAGCGCTTTGAAGAATATTCGCGCCAACATTTGACTGACGAAGATTTTATACCGACGATTAGAGTTGACGCGCTGTTTGATCCTGCCAAATTGACAATGGCTATTGCAAATGAATTTGAAAAGCTTGAACCTTGCGGCACGGCTAACCCTTCGCCGATTTTGGCTTGTCAAGAAGTTGAATGCGTTGAGGCTAAGGTTATCGGCAGTGACGGTACGCATTTGAGTTTTGAAATACCTGCCGAAGATTCGGACGGCAACGCGAAAAATATTAAGGCGATTGCGTTCGGATTAGGGCGGTTTGTCACGCTGGTTGAAAGTGAGCCGGTTAATTTGACGTACTATCCCGGCATTGACGAGTGGCAGGACAAGCGCTATGTGAAATGTTTTGTGTCAAGCATTGAGCCGGTTGCCGACGAAAAAAATTTTCCTACACGCGAACAACTCGGCGCCGTTTATAAATTTTTATTGAAACTGCGCGGCAGGACAAATTCTTTCGATATTAAATTGATAACCGAAAAATTTAATGCCGTGATGAAAAAAGATTTTCCCATGTACACGATTTTAACGGCGCTGGAAATTTTTCAAGAAGTGGGACTTCTGCGCGTAGACGAGGATAGTAAAACGTTTAACTTACCGGCAGGATCCAAGCGTAATTTGGAGGATTCACGAACATTCAGGCTGGGTAATAACTAGTTTACTATCGATCTAGCCACTATCGATCTATCGATCTATACGAGGAAATTTAAATGGAAAAAGTCAATCCGTACCCGATATTACTTGCCCTTTGCGCAGTGTTATTTTTTTTCGGCAGTTGGTGGTTACCGGTAACCGACCCCACCGAATCCTGCTACACGCTGACGGCAAAGGAAATGTTGCAGGCGCGAGATTATTTTTCGCCGCGAATTTACGGCGATTATTGGTACGACAAGCCGATATTTTTTTACTGGGAATTGATTTTGGCGTACGCAATCTTCGGCGTAAATGAATTTGCGTCGAGGTTTTTTCCCGCCTGTTTCGCGACGCTTGGCGTATTCATAACGTGCTACTTCGGCACTAAGCTTTATGGCAACAAGGTAGGTTTTTTCGCCGCGATAATCCTTGCCGCCACCCCCGAATATTGGTATTTGTCACACGCTATAATTACGGATATGACTTTATTCTGTGCCATTTCCGTGACGCTGATAAGCTTTTATTTCGGCTACACGCAAGGCAAACCGAATTACTACTACATTTCGTACGCGGCGGCAGGTATCGGCATTTTGACTAAAGGTCCAATCGCATTTTGTCTGCCGGGTCTTATAATTTTCATTTTCCTGCTAACAGAAGGTAACCTTTCGCATATTTTGCAAATGAATTTGAAAAAGGGACTGCCTTTATGTTTCGGTATCGCCGCAATTTGGTACCTGCCGATGTACATAATACACGGGCAACCTTTTTTTGATAACTTTATCGGCGTTCATAATTTTTTACGTGCTACCGTTTCCGAACACCCAAAATTTGACGTGTGGTATTACTACACAATGATATTTTTCTTAGGCTTTTTGCCGTGGAACTTGCCGGCTCTGTACGGCGTGGTGAAAGATATTTTTAAAAGCGGCAGTCTGCCTTCACTCGACCGTACGGAAAAATTTTTGCTGATATGGGGACTTACCGTGCTGATAGTCTTTCAATCTTTCGCGACAAAGTACGTGACGTACACCCTGCCGTACATGATGCCGATAGCGATAATGTTCGCAAGATACTTCGTGCGGCATGAAAAAGTTTTTGTGCGAATGGCGGCGGTTACGGTGGTAGCATTGACTGTAGCGATATTTCCGGCAATTTCAATTTGCAATGACCACTCCGGCAAGGAACTTTCGCGCAGATTACTTCCCAACGTCGACGAGGATACGCGCGTTGTAATTTTCGGCAGACACTATTCAACGTCGCTTGTATTTTACTCCGGTTTGGAAGTCACGTGGATTGAGCGACCGGAAAAAATGTACAAGATACTGCCGCAGAAAATGACGTGGACAAGTTTAAACGTAATGCCGATGATGACGACGAAGGATTTGCCGCCGAATGAAAAAATTGTCGCCGTAGTTGAAGAGGCACGCACTGACAGATTTTTAAACGCCGTTGCCGGTACGTGGATAATGATTGACGACAGCGTTAAGGATTACAAAATTTATCGGCGCATAAGCCGCAAGGACATTGATTTAAACTTGAAAAATTAATTCAGGCTAACTCCTAACTCAACTCATTAGTGAAGAGTGAGGAGGGAGGAGGGAAGAGTGAGGAGTAGTACTCTTAACTCCTAACTCTTAACTCCTAACTCCAAGAAAGGTAGGCGAGGGTTCGTGAACGATAAAGAAAGAAAACCTGCAACTATAGAGTCCATAAAAGCGG
Organism: Selenomonadaceae bacterium; assembly: GCA_017453765.1. Lineage (GTDB taxonomy): Bacteria > Bacillota > Negativicutes > Selenomonadales > Selenomonadaceae > Quinella. The sequence goes on along the minus strand of JAFTEG010000382.1, from coordinate 7,026 downwards.
CAGTCAAAGCATACTTGCCCAATGCGGATTTTGACAGGATAGACCGCGCCTATCTTGTTGCTGAAGAGGGACACAGAGGGCAGACGCGCATTTCCGGCGAAGAGTACATTCACCACCCATTAAGTGTTGCGGAAATTTTGACGGAATTGCAGATGGACGAGGCGGTAATTTGCGCCGCCTTACTTCATGACGTTGTGGAAGATACGCTTTTCACTCTTGATGAAATTCGCGATATGTTCGGTGACGAAGTGGCACTGTTAATTGACGGCGTGACAAAGCTGGGTATGATTAAGTTCAAGTCAAAAGAAGAAAGACAGCTTGAAACGTACCGAAAAATGATTCTTGCTACCGCGCAGGACATTCGCGTTATCATAATTAAGCTTGCCGACCGTCTTCATAATATGCGAACGCTGAAATTTATGCGCGACGATAAACGTAAACGCATTGCTCGTGAGACTATGGAACTGTACGCGCCGCTTGCCAATCGCTTGGGTATATCCAATATCAAGTGGGAGTTGGAGGATTTAAGCTTTCGCTACCTTGAGCCGGACATTTATTATGAAATGATTGAAAACGTCAAGCAGAAACGCCGTGAACGCCAAATTTACATAAGTGAGGCGGTTCGGCAGATTGAAGAAGTTTTCGACGATTTAGACATAATGGCGGCGGTCAGCGGCAGGGCGAAACATTTTTACAGCATTTACAAAAAGATGAAACGCGACAATAAGGGCATTGGCGAAATTTACGACCTTTCCGCCGTCAGAATTTTGGTTGACACCGTGCAGGAATGTTACAACGTCTTAGGCGTCATTCATTCGCGCTGGAAACCGATTCCCGGCAGGTTCAAAGACTACATTGCCGTACCGAAAAGCAACGGCTACCGCTCCCTTCACACAACCGTTCTGGCGCTGGGCTATCCGCTTGAAATTCAAATTCGCACTCACGCAATGCACCAAATTTCCGAATACGGCATCGCGGCGCATTGGAAGTACAAAGAGTCCGGAAAAAATTCTATGGCGTCCAAAAAAAGTGATCAGCAAATGTCCTGGCTGGGTCAAATGGTTCAAATGCAGAAGGAATTTAAAGACCCGAAAGAATATTTTGAGGCGCTTAAGGTTGACGTTTTCAGCGACGAAGTTTTTGTCTTCACACCGACCGGCGACATACTTTCCCTGCCGAAGGGTTCAAATCCAATCGATTTTGCCTATCGCGTCCATACCGAAGTAGGTCACCACTGCATAGGCGCGAAGGTCAACGGTAAAATGGTGCCGCTGGATTACACGCTGAAAAACGGCGATTCGGTGGAGATTATGACAAACCGTTCCAATCACGGTCCGAGCCGCGACTGGATTAATATCGTTGCGTCAAGCGACACGCGCAGTAAAATTCGCTCATGGTTTCGCCGTGAAAATCGTCCCGAAAACATTGAACAGGGCAAAGCGCAGGTTGAAGCCGAATTGCGGCGGCTTAACTATCACGTCAAAGATTTAATGCGTGAAAAGTTGCTTGAAGAGACTGCCGCGAAATTAACCTTTCAGACTGCCGACGATATGTTTGCCGCGTTGGGTTACGGCGGAATTACTCTGCGCGGAGTCACTACGAAGTTGATTGAGATTTATGAAAAGGAAAATGATAAAAAGGCGCCGGACGTTACGAAGATTTTAAAGGAAGTCAATGTCACGGCGCGTGCGGACAATAAAAAAAGCGACGAAGGCATTTTGGTTGAAGGTCAGCGCGGCTTTTTCGTGCGGCTGGCAAAATGTTGCTGTCCAATACCCGGCGATAAAATTTTCGGCTACGTGACGCGCGGCAACGGCGTCTCCGTGCATCGCGTCGATTGCCCCAACATTGTAAACGCGTTGATGGACAGAAGTATTGAGGTAAGCTGGGAAAAAAATATCGACACCAATTACAATGTCGAACTTGAAATTATCTGCGCGAATAAAAGCGGCGTGCTGACTGAAATTTTGGCAATACCTTCCGCAATGAAATTAAATATGCGCTCTGTTCACGCGACGCCGAATGACAATGACGATACGTCGACGGTAAAGTTGGGCGTAGACGTGCAAAACGCTGATCAGGTTGAACAGCTTATGTCGAGGATACGTATTCTGCGCGAAGTTTACAGCGTCACGCGACCGACGTTAGTGTCGCTTGAAAAGTTTGATAAGTAGTAAGTAGTGAGTAGTGAATAGTGAATAGTAAGTAGGATAGCTAACTAATGCACGACGTGATATTTTCTTTCAACGTGACCGAAACCGTCAACCACGTGCAAATAATATTGAGCTTTGCGGCGAAAATCCTTTTCAGGATCGCCGCTTATTTTTTCTGCATAGTGCAATTTATTTTCAGCGTGCGGCGACGTGAAGCCGAATAAAATTTTCAGCGGCAACTGCCTGCCTTGTCGCGGTAAAAGTGAATCGTCCATAATGTTAAGCGGGTAAAATTCGCCGTCCACTTCCACTAAAAGCATTGGCGGTTTGCCGTTTACAAAAGTTCCTCCCTGCGGCATTGCAAGCGGATAATCGCCGTCGGCAAGCGGTACCGGCAAATTATTTTTTATGTAGCTTATCGTGTCAGACGGAAAAATTTCTTTGTGAAAACTTGGGTCACGGTCTTTGTCTTGAAAGATTACTACAAAAAAAGCCAACAGCATAAAAACTGCGGCTACTGCGGTGTAACGTTTCCACTTGAAAGGTTGCGGGCGAAAAATTTTTTGGGCGTCGTTGTCTATTTTTCCTTCACTCATAAATATCACGTTTCAAGTTAAAATTTTTTTGCGTTCAAGAAATTTTTTAGGACGTTATGAAGTTGAGTCAGTACTAAAAATTTCCGAAAGGCGTAGCGTTGGAATTGGCGGCAATGTCTTTGATGACGTTTTTTTCGTGCTTGCCGAGAACCCAACCCAACGCCTTAATTTCGGCATAGGCGGCGAGTTTTTGTCTGTAAACGTCGTCGGTTGAAAATGAAAGCTCGCGGTACGTTGTCAGCGCTTGATTGTACCTTGCCAAAACTTCTTGCGGCGAACGCATTTTTTCAAGCGGCTTTTCGTAGCGGTCAAGCATCTCGTTCATGTGGTTGCGTAACATTTCGGACATTGTCATCACCCTTTCTTTTAGATCGATAGATCGATAGTGGTTAGATCGATAGTGGTTAGATCGATAGTGGTTAGATCGATAGTGGTTAGATCGATGGATCGATAGTTGATAGATTAATCAATACGCCTCAGCTAATTCTTAATCTTTAATGCTTAATTCTTAATTATCACCAGGGTTGCGGCGTCATCGGAGTTATCACGCCGAAAGTGTAGCCGCGCTCTTTAAAGAAATGAATTATATCCGGCAACGCTTTAACCGTCTCACCTTTCGCGGCGGTCGAATGCATTAAAACTATCGCCGATTTAAAATTGTACGTATTAATTTGGTCGGTAATGTTCATAATCTCTTCATAAGCCGTCGCGCCTTTCGGTGCCGCGTCACCGGAACTTATATTCCAATCATGCGCAACGTAGCCGCTGGATTTAACCATATCCCAATAATCTTGATTGAATGCGCCGTACGTGCCGCCGGGCGCGCGAATTATCAAGGGACGTACGCCGATTTGCTCCATAATTATATCGTCAGTGTGCTGAAATTGCTCGATAAAATTCCAAGGAGAAGAATAAAGCTCTTTGTAAGAGTGATTGTAGCTGTGATTGCCTATCGCGTGACCTTCATTAAAAATTCGTTTCAAAACGTCGGGATAAGCCTCAACCATCGCGCCTAAAACGTAAAACGTCGCCGGTACATTTTCAGCGCGCAGAATGTCTAAAATCGCCGGCGTATTTTTATCGTCGGGACCGTCATCAAACGTCAAGTAAACGATTCGCTCGCCGTAGTAAGGCTGAAGCTCCGGCAAAGTCGTAGCCATACCGCTTTCCTGCCGCTGCCAATATCCATACGCGTCATAAACCGGCTTGTTAAATTCGGCAAGTTGCAGGTTTGAAAAATCTTTATCGGCTACAACAATTTTATCGGACTGCGGAATTTTCGGTTCAACGGTATTTGAATTAGTTACGGCATTTTCAACCGGCGGTACGGTTCCAACAGTCGTCGCAGTTTTATCATCGGTCTTTACAGTCATTGCCTTCGCAGAATTTTTTTCTTGGTCGGAGTCATTAAAAACACTCCAGCCTACACTTGCAACAAGCAACACGGCAAGACATATTAATCCATAAATTTTTTTCTTATTCATAAGCATAAACGGCAAGTTTTATCATTGCCGCAAAGTTCCCCCTTTTACTGTTTCTTTACAAAGAAAATTATTTTTGGTAAACTTACAAAAAGTATTGTAAACAAAATTTTGAAGATAATCAAGCTTTTTGGATAGGTTAGTGAAAAAAAAATGGAAAATTTTACAAGAAGAAATTTTATAGGCAAGGCATTTAAACTTTTGACAGGCGCGGCGGTTATCGGAATGATACCCAATTCTGCAGAGGCAAGAATAGATCCGCGCAAAATAGGTGAATTACGCGAAACGCCTTTGTCACAAGTTGAAACAAAAAATCTTTCGCCTTTCGATCTGCCGAGAATTCCGAAATTTCAAACGTTGGACGAATTGGAAATTGCAAGCCCGCATTTAAAATTTGTCGACAGCATGACGCTTAGAAAGTACACTACGGCTATCGTGGTGCATCACGCCGGCATGACGCGAAACGAAGATATGAGCTTAGGCGCTATTCATCAAATTCATTTGAACAACGGCTGGGCAGGTGTCGGCTATCACTTTGTCGTGCATAAAAACGGCGTCATTGAACACGCCAGACCGATTGAAAGAGTCGGTGCGCACGCTTACAAGCACAATCGCTACACCGTCGGCATTTGTATGACGGGAAATTTTGATATCGGCGTACCGTCGTACGAACAGAGTTTGGCGACGGAAAAACTTGTTGTCGCGCTTTGCGATCACTATGAAATTGTGCCGTCTTACGATACGATTTTCGGTCACCGCGATTTATGCGACACGTCTTGCCCCGGTCAAAATTTTTATCTGCGTATGCCGGAGCTGATTCAAAATGTCGGCGAGGTGCTTAATAGGGGCTAGGGACTAGGGATTAGTAAAACTACTCTTCACTCCTAACTCTTCACTCCTCACTAAATCTTATGAATGCGAATCAAAAAGAAAAAATGAAGGCGCGGCGCCGAAATATCGCGCTACTGGTTTCATATGACGGCACAAACTACAACGGCTTTCAGCGCCAAAGTCCGCCGAGTATCGCCGTGCAAAATGTTTTGGAAGAAAAGCTGGCAAAAATTTTCGGCGAACAAATTATAATCACGGCGTCGGGGCGTACGGACGCGGGGGTTCACGCCTTAGGTCAAGTCGTGAATTTTTTTACGAACGGGCGAATTGAAGTCGAAAGAGTTCCCCTTGCCGCAAGCAGCCTTCTGCCGCCGGATATCGTCGTACGAAAGGCGTGGGAAGTCGACAAAAATTTCAGCGCGTTGCACAGCGCCGAAAGTAAAAGCTACGTTTACAGGATTCAGCGCGGCAGGACGCTAAACCCATTCACGGCGCGTTTTGCGTGGCATATTCCGTACCCGCTTGACGTGGAAAAAATGCAGACGGCGTTAGATTTAATTGTAGGCGAACACGATTTTTCTACGTTTAAAGCGGCAAGCAAGGTTGAACGCGATCCCGTGAGAAAAATTTTTGCGGCTGAAATTTTTCAAGACGAAATATTCTGCGCGGATATTTTGTCAATAAAAATTCACGCCAACGGCTTTTTGTACCGAATGGCGCGAAACATTGTAGCCGCCGTAGTTGCGGTTGGACGCGAAAGGATTAGCCTTGACTACTTTCAAAAAATTTTTCATGCGCGTGACAGAAATTTGGCGCCGCCTACTGCGCCTGCGCATGGGCTTTGTCTGTACGAGGTTTTTTATCCCAAAAATTTTTCTTGACTTATTTAAATTTAGCGTTTATAATTTCTTGCGTTGACGTGAAGTCAGCACTAATGATTTGAGTTTTGAAAATCATTTTTTAGTTAATATTTTGTCGGCGACATAGCCAAGTGGTAAGGCCGAGGTCTGCAAAATCTCTATCTCCGGTCCGATTCCGGATGTCGCCTCCAAATTTGAAAATTTTCATGGCACTGCGTAACTGCGGTGCCATTCGTGTTTTTAGGGACTAGGGGTTAGGGGCTAGTCGGTGAACGTATGAAAAATAAGTTTCGCGCATTTGCTTACGTGTTTTAATCGGCTCCCATAAATCGCCTACAGAATTTTTTCTCATTGCCGCAGTCAAATGGTTAAAAACGTCGGGGAAAATTTTTCGCAAGTCGGCAATTAAATTTTTCACGGTCTGCCGATTCGTCGTGCCGTCAATGGGACAAGGCGATTTCAGCACGTCGAAATTATTTTTCGCGATAAAACTTTTTACTTCAAATTCGCGCAGGTAAATCAGCGGACGAATCACGGTAATATTTGTGCGGCTTAAAAAAGTTTTCGGCAGAAACGTCGTAAGCTGACCGGAGGAAAGCAGGCTCATTAAAAAAGTTTCAACGGCGTCGTCAAGGTGATGCGCATAGGCAACTTTATTCGCGCCGAGTTCATTGGCAACGCGGTTTATTGCGGCACGGCGAAAGTACGCGCAGGTGAAACACGGATTTTTATTCTGCGCGTGAATTACGTCCGCGATGTCGACAGATTCAATTCTATGCTCAATGCCGAGCGTCTTGCAAAATTCAGTAAGCTTTTCGGCGTTGCAGTGAAAATTTTCGTCGAAATTCGGATCTACCGTCAGCGCGGCTAGTGAAAAATTTTTTGCCAGGCGTTTTTGAAAAATTGACAGCGCGTAGGTTAAAAGCAGGCTGTCCTTGCCGCCGGAAAGTCCGATTAAAATTTTGTCGCCGTCTTGAATCATATCAAATTCGACAAGCGCACGCATTATTTTTCCTTCGATTGATTGAGATAACATTTTTTCACCCGCAAAATTCATAAAATCAATTACAAACCTAAACTACGGCACCTACAAAATTATATCACT
>JAFTEG010000381.1 GCA_017453765.1 Selenomonadaceae bacterium | reverse complement strand
ATATTTTTAAATTTTTTAGGATTTACTTTTCTTTGGCGCAAAGAAAAGTAACAAAAGAAACATAGCGGCATTAAGTGCGTCCACGTCTATCACTTCGCCGGTTTAAGCGTTACGCCGCGAGTCAGTGGGCACTGTAATTCAGACTTGGCGCACTGCCGCTGGTTAATGCCGCTCGTTAATTTTGGATTTATCGCGTTGACTTATTCAACAGCCCCTAGTGACTAGTGTTTTCAGTAACAATCAGTACACAGTGCTTGACCGGCTCCGCATTAACGGCGTCGGCTAGCGTGGTACTGATAATTTTTTCGTCGGCGTACGAAAGGCGCGCGCAGATTATAAGGCGTGAACTTCCTGCCCAGCCGAGATTGATTAAAATTTTTGAAATGGTGGCGGAATTAAATTCGGCGTCGGTTAAAAGTCCCAAAACTTTATTCGGTTCAAATTTTAATTTATCGTCCGTCGGTCTTCTGCCGTGAAAACTTAAAAGCGTGGCGTCGTACCAAGACATTGCGACTTTTGCGAAGGCAAGTTGAATTGAGCTGATTGAGGGAATGACTTCGATTAATGCCGCGTCGAAATTTTTTCTAAGCACGTCGAGCATTGAGTAGTAGCCTGGATCTCCGCTTACCATAACTACAACTTGACCGATTGAAATTTTTTCGCGAATGAAATTTAATGCCGCGTCGATATCCTTAGTTACGGGACAGGTAACCTGCGCGGACGTGGCAAATGTTTCCAATGCGCGGCGACCGCCTACCAAAAATTTTGCACTGCGAATTTTTTCAAGCGCGGCAGGGGTAATATATTTTTCGGCACCGGGACCAATTCCGGCGACGATTATTTTTTTGTCCAAAGTTTCACTTCCTTACTTAGGCGTTAAAGCGGCTGATTTTTAAAGCTGATTGATTTTAGCATTCGGCATTTTTTTTAGCAATTAAAAAATTTCTCTTGCATTTTAAGCGCTAATGGTTTAAAATGGGCAACGTCAACGTTGAAGTTGAATTATTTACGTCTGAAATGACGTCCCCGTTGAAAGTACAACGGACTACAGCGCCCGTAGCTCAGTTGGATAGAGCAACGGCCTTCTAAGCCGTGGGTCGCGCGTTCGAGTCGCGCCGGACGCACCATGAAAATAACAAAAGGTTTCGTTTCACGACGAAGCTTTTTTTGGTGTTTAGGCAGAGGAAGGTTTTTTTGATAGAGGTAAAAAATCTGACTTACACTTATATGAAGAAGACGCCTTTTGAAAAGGTTGCACTGAAGGATATTTCTCTTGACATTAGGGACGGCGAATTTCTTGCAATCGCGGGACATACCGGCAGCGGCAAATCGACGCTGATTCAGATTGTCGCGGGACTTATTGACGTTGAAAAAGATATCGTGACGGTTGACGGCGAATCTGTCAAAAATAAATCTGCGCGGCGTAAAATCGGCATTGTATTTCAGTATCCAGAACACCAGCTTTTTGAAGAGACTGTGGAAAAAGATATCGCCTTCGGTCCGCGCAATTTCGGCTTGTCGGAAGATGAAGTCGCCGCACGTGTTGATGAGGCTATGAAGTTGACGGAACTTGATTTAAATTTGAAAACTGCGTCGCCTTTTGAACTTTCCGGCGGACAACGTCGCCGCGTCGCCATTGCAGGAATTTTGGCGCTTAAACCTAAGTACTTGATTTTGGACGAACCTACCGCAGGGCTTGACCCTAAGACACGAAAAAATCTTTTGGACGAAATTAAAAAACTTCATAAATCCGGCGTCACGATAATTTTGGTCAGTCATTATATGGAGGACATTGCGCGGCTTGCCGAGCGCGTCGTAGTTTTGACAAGCGGCGAAATTGTTTTTGACGGCACGCCGCGAAAACTTTTTTCGCAAAATGAAATTTTGGAAACAGCAGGGCTTGAACTTCCTGCCGCTACTCGAATTATGCAAAAAATTTCACGCGCAGGTTTCAACGTCAACACCGAAATTTTGACAATCGACGAGGCGGAGAAAGAAATTTTGACAACGATTTAGAATTTTAAAGGGGACGCGATAAATTTTGTATCCGGCAATAAATCTTTTATGTCAATCACGTCATTTGAAAAATCTTCTTCGTACTTTTCGCCCAACTGATTTAAAACATATTTTAACAAATTCCCTATGCTGTCTATTAACTGCCATATTTCATAATTCGGCAGGTATTGACATTCTTCAACCGATTCGCCGGCATTAAAAAAATACTTCGCGTCATTGTGCGCCAGCCACTTATTTCTTCTAAATTTAATTTTTTTAATCGTGTCACCCTTTTTTATATCGCGTCTTACGTCAGTTAAATATTTCAAAGACTCCTCAGAATTTATAAATAAATTGCAGTTTTGTTTACAATCTTCAATGAGACTGTAAACAGACATGGCGTCTTTATCTTCATCATAAAATTTTGCCAACATCATATGAAAAGTTTCTATGCAGGCAGAACGGGAGCTGATTGGATTAAGGATTAAGGATTAAGAATGCAGAATTAAACTACTCACTACTTACTACTTACTATTCACTACTCACTATTCACTAACAAAAAACGGCAGGACAAAATTTTTATCCCGCCGCAATTTTTTCTGTACGTCAATCGAATTAAGCTTTTTTGTAGCGCTTGTTGAACTTTTCAATGCGTCCGCCCGCTTTAACGTCGCGCTGACGTCCCGTGAAGAAGGGGTGACACTTTGAGCAAACGTCTACTTTCAATTCTTTTTTCGTTGAACCGGTTTTAAAAGTGTTGCCGCAACCACAAGTTACAGTAGCCTCAAAATATTTCGGATGAATTTTTTCTTTCAATGCTATTCCCACCTTTCAAAAGGTTGTTTAAATATTCGACAGAAAAGGATTTTAACATAAGCGCGCAGAAATATCAATGCGCAAATTTTAATTTTTTAATTTTAAATTTTTTATTTTAACTTTTAATTTTTTACTGAAGGAGAAAAATTTTTTATGGCAATGGGTACATTTCGTTGCAGTATATGCGGGCGGCGCGTTAAAGTTCAAAACCAAATCGATATGCCGATTTTCGACCCCGCTACGGGTTTTGCGGTCTGCAAAAATTGTATTAAAGAGTTAAATCATTTCATTGAAGAAGATGAGCGGCGTAACAGTAAGAGCGTCAAAAATTCTTTCAGCGGTGAACTTGATGAGTTGCTTGAAAAAAATAAGCCGCACGTTATCAAAGAGTATCTCGACGAATTTATTATAAAGCAGGAGCGCGCCAAGAAAATTTTGGCTGTCGCGGCGTACAATCACTACAAGCGAATGAAGTACGACCTTGAAAATAACGGCGGCAATGACGAAATCGACAAGTCCAACGTTATAATTTTGGGACCGACCGGTTGCGGCAAGACGGCGCTGTTAAGTCACCTTTCAAAACTTTTGGACATTCCCTTCGCCGTAACTGACGCGTCAAGTCTCACGGAGGCAGGTTTTGTCGGTGCTGACGTTGAAGTTGCCGTACGAAATCTTTACTACGCCGCAGGGCAAAATATTGAAAAGACTGAACACGGAATCATTTACCTTGACGAGTTTGACAAAATTGCGCGTAAGTCCGGCGAAAACAATTCCATTACGGCGGATCCGGGTCACGAAGGCGTACAGCAGGGACTTTTGAAAATGCTTGAAGGCAGTGTGGTGGAGTTCACTGCGCGCGGTCAACGCAAGCACCCTGAAGCACCGACGATTAAAGTTGACACGAAAAATATTTTGTTTATTGTAGGCGGCGCGTTCGTAGGCATTGACAAAATCGTAGCT